>CAZQBR010000052.1:1831-9348 GCA_964591975.1 uncultured Dehalococcoidales bacterium | reverse complement strand
TAGAGGACATTTCTAATGAGTCAAAGTGGAGGACATTTCTATCGAGTCTTGACACAGCCACAACAAGGTATTGACAAATTTTCATGGATGTGTTAGATTAAATATGTCCCAAGTAACCAAACGTAAGTTTGGCAGACTAGAAGCCAAGTGCTGAGTAGGCAGAAGCTGAAAAATGTCAGGAAGTGAAAAGCCTGACACAAGGTAAGTGGAAGCTGGAAGGAAGGTGGTGGGAAGTCAAGGGAAAAGTGAGGTTACTTGGGGCGATTTTTTCTCCACAAAGGTTTTTCTACCCTGCTAATTTCCTCCGATAAAATTCCTATGCCGGCCTATAAGTATCTTTACTTGCCGATATCACATTCTGTGATCTTACTTCGAACAGGCGAAAGCAATTACTGCGACTCATCCTCTTTAATTAACTCAGGGTAGAGGATGCCAATGAAAGGTAGATTGCGATATTGTCCTTTATAATCCAACCCATAACCAACTACGAACTCATCGGGAATTTCAAAGCCTACGTAGTCAAGAGGAACATCTATCAATCGACGTGCCCTCTTATCAAGCAGGGTACAAACACGAAGGCTGGCTGGATTGTGATCTGAAAGGTGATTGAGTACGTAATTCAGCGTCATGCCAGTATCTACGATATCTTCAACCATAACTATGTGTTGCCCTGTCATGTTACTATCAAAATCTTTAGTTATCTTAACCATCTGGCCATCACCTCCATAGTATGAGATGGCCATAAAGTCTAGGGTAACCGGAAGAGAAAGGTGTTGCATCAGATCAGCCATAAAACAGATAACGCCCTTTAAGATGCCCACTAATACTAGCTGTTTACCAGCGTAATCGTGGGAAATACGTCTAGCCAAGACCCTAACCCTCCGCTGAATTTGGGTGTGGCTGTACAAAACTCGATTGACTCCCTCTATTTTGGCTTCGCCCAAGGAGCCATAGCCATACTTAGCAAGGAGCTGAAGATAGTCACTCTTGTTAAGAAGCTTAATATTAATCTCAGGATAGAGTTCCTTGAGACGGCGAAACTTGCGGTATTTTTCGGTTATCAGACTTTGTTTTAATGTAGTGAGTTCAACATAAAGGTCTAACTCAGGTAAATAAAAATCAGGAGTAAACATCTCAGTTACCCCACCGTTCTCCCACTTTAGAGGGAAAGAACGAGGTTCATATAGCCATTCAATGCGATAGAAATCCAAAAGCTTGGCAAATTCCTTTTCGCTAGGATGAGCAAAGCTAGTCGGTCTCAGCGAGGCTGTGGGTAATTGAGATATTTGAGCTGATTTCATTCGTAGTTTACTTGCTTTATAATCTGTCTCTAGGAATTGATAGAGCTCCGCTTTCTCTAATAGGACAGCACATATATCGGCAACACTAAGGAGAAAGCCTTTGTCAGCTTCGGAGAACTGGTGGGGCTCGCGAGTATAAACCCTAATTTCTCCGCTAGCTTCTCCCTTTTTAAGTATAGGGACGCCGAATATAGAAGATATGCCCTGTGCTTGTGCTATTTGGGGATGTTGAACTTTTTCATCTTTAGTGGCATCAGCAATAAATACCACTTTCCCATCAAGAATATCTGGGAGGCTTTTATGGGCATTAAGAGGACCCTTCCTTAGGTAGAGGTCGCTTAAACCATGAGTACCTACAGTGAGCAAATATTCCTTTTGAGGGCTGAGGGATAAAATGCGGCAGCCATTTGCATGTATAGCTTTGGCAGTACTGCTAGCTATAGAATTACAAATCTTCTTTAAACTGGAAGTTGAATTGGCAACTTTCGCAATATGTTTAAGGGCTAAATAGCGATTACCTTTCGAGCTACCCATTTTCCCTATACTCTATCCGCATTTGGTGAAACCGCAGTTGAGGCAAATATTGCATCCTTCTTGATAAATCAAAGGACCACCACAATCAGGGCATTGTCCTGCCTGATTGCTTCGCTGCTCGTTCATCTTTGCTTTGTCCAGATTCAGAGCTTCATCTGGCAATGACACCTTTTTACCCGTCTCAGGGTTTTTAGATTCAGGCATCTCAGAATTGGTCATAGGTTCTTCTTTAATATATTTCTCAAGCACGCTAGCGATAGCATCGGCGCAGGACAAGATAGCCTGCCCCTGTTCCCAAGCAATAGAAGGACACCTGATGCCACGCAACTGCCGCACCACCGAATTCAGATCCACGCCAGACCTCAAAGTCAAGGAAATGAGGCGGCTTATAGCTTCAAGCTGGGCTGCAGCACACCCCCCAGCTTTTCCCAACGTGGAGAAAACCTCACATATCCCTTGTTCATCAAAATTTATGGTTACATAGATGTATCCACACCCAGTGCTCACCCTCTCAGTTACCCCTCTAGTAAGTTTAGGTCTTTTCCTAGGAGCCAGCTTGCCTTCGGCCTTTTGTATCCCTCCTCCTACAGTGAGAACTTGATTTTCCCGACTTCTATCTCTGTAAATAGTTATCCCTTTTAAGCCCTCTTGATAAGCCAGCACATATACCTTGGCCACATCCGCGGGTGCTGCTTCATAGGGGAAATTGACTGTCTTAGATACAGCGCTATCAGTAAATCTCTGAAAAGCCGCTTGCATCCTGACATGCCACTCAGGGGTTATATCATGGGCAGTAATGAAGAGTCTTTTTATCTCTTCAGGGACGTGGTCTGTATCCCTTAACCTCTTGCCTTCAGCTAGTTCCCTGATCAGCTCTGCAGAATAGAATCCATCCTTTTTAGCTATTTCCTCAAAATAAGGATTTATCTCCACGAATTCTTCGCCTTCCAGGATATGGCGCACATAACTTAGGGCAAATAGTGGTTCGATTCCGCTGGAACAATTGGCAAGTATGCTCAAGCTACCAGTAGGAGCAACAGTAGTTCGAGAGGCATTACGGAAGTGAGGACCATCGGGGACATTATAGATGCTGCCGTCAAAGGCAGGGAAAACGCCTCTTTCCTTAGCTAATTCTACTGAAGCTTTATCCGCCTCCTCAGATATGAACCTCATAACCTCCTCAGCAATGGTAAGCGCTTGTTCGCTATCGTAAGGAATCCCGAGCTGAATCAGCATATCGGCAAAACCCATCACCCCCAAACCTATTTTCCTAGTAGCTCTGGTGCGCTCACTAATCTGTGGCAAGGGGAACTGATTAACATCAATGACATTATCGAGGAAACGAACCGACAGCTTAACCGTCTGAGATAGCTTAGCATAGTCAATCTGCCATTGCTTGTCTTGGAAAATCAGCATTTTGGCTAAGTTGAGGGAACCCAAATTACAAGACTCAAAAGGAAGCAAGGGTTGCTCACCGCAAGGATTGGTGCTTTCGATTTTCCCTAATTTAGGCGTGGGGTTATGTCTGTTTATTTCGTCAATAAATACAACACCCGGGTCACCAGTACGCCATGCCGTATCTACTATTTTGTCGAATACCTCCTTGGCATTAAGCTTACCAGTCACTTCTCCAGTTCGCGGATTCATTAAATTGTAGTCAGCGTCTTTCTCCACTGCTTGCATGAAACTATCAGTCACTGCTACAGAGAGGTTAAAATTAGTCAAAGCCTCGGGGTCTTCCTTAGCTGCGATGAATTTCAAGATATCTGGATGGTCAACGGTTAGTATCGCCATATTAGCTCCACGGCGCATACCACCCTGTTTTATCACATCAGTAGTGGTATCGAAGGTTCGCATGAAGGAAACAGGGCCACTAGCAACGCCACCTGTAGAACCAACTCTGTCTTTCCCCGGCCTGAGTCGAGAAAAGGAAAAACCGGTGCCACCGCCACTTTTGTGAATTAAAGCAGTGTATTTAACAGCATCAAAAATGGATTCCATAGAATCGTCAATGGGGATAACGAAGCAGGCTGATAGTTGCCCCAACTCGCGACCGGCATTCATCAGCGTAGGTGAATTGGGTAAAAATTCCAGATTTGCCATTAGCTGATAAAACGCTTCCTCTAAAGAGGATAAATCTGCCTCGGGATTGTAAAGGAGCTCGACTGGGGCAATGTGCTTAGCTACTCGGCGAAATAGCTTCTGTGGAGTCTCAATGGCTCTTCCCTTCTCATTTTTTATTAAGTATCTCTTTTCCAGAACCCTCAAGGCGTTATCGCTAAGCTTAATCCCAGAAACGACCTGACCCTTGGCTTGGGGAGAAAACTCATTGGCAGTTAGAACTTCCTTAACTATCGCCTGAATTTGGGAGGAAGGCACTAAGCGTCTAGTACGCGGGGAAACAAATTCCTCCATGCCTGGCAAGGGTTGAGCTACTTCCAAGCGTTGGCTTACCTGCTGTGTAAATTTCTCCAACAAATTTCTATCATTTATACCCATGGACTCGGCGGCGGCGAAAACAGCCTGAACTACCCTATCCTGCCCTACAGATTTTTTGCCGGCGTTTCTATGGAGCCTAGCCATTCTTACCTCGCACCCCCTCACAAGTAAAAGATGCCTCACGTGGGACTCCTTTTAACGAATTCACCACTTTGGAAGGCAACAACGGTAACTGATTTGCCGGTGTCACAGCTCCACCCACCGCTAAATTATCCACCGCTTGTTTCAAAGCACCAATATCGGCAAATTCCCGATAGACGCTAGCAAAGCGAATATAGGCTATATGGTCTAGTTTTTTTAACCCCTCTATGACCAGGTCACCAAGGAGAGAACTGGGAACTTCAGCTTTGCCCGCGGTATAAAGCTCAGCTTCAATGCTGTCTATGAGCTTATCAATAGCACCAGTAGGAAGAGGGCGCTTCTCACAGGCTTTGCGAATACCCGAGGAGAGTTTATCTCTTTTAAATTCCTCGCGCCGCCCATCTTTCTTGATAATAAAGATACTGTGCGTCTGTATGCGCTCATATGTAGTAAAGCGACCTTCACAGGCGAGACATTTCCTTCGCCGCCTCACAACTTCATCCAAGTCCCGAGAATCTATCACCCTCGATTCCTGACCGCTACAATAAGGGCACCTCATAAACCCCTCCAGAAATTGTGTTACGAAAGCATTATACCACTAAATGTAGTATAGCGCAACATTTTTTATGACAGAAAAGGAGGTAGCTCCAGCTACCCCCTTTTCTGATGAGGTTTAAGGGCTACTGCCGATAAATCTTGGCTGGATCTGGAGTAACTACACCCCTTGTTAAAGGAGGAGCAGGAAGGGGCTGAGCACGACGCAAGAAGGAAGGGACATCAAGAGCATCGCTACTGCCTTTTATAAGGCGACGAAGTTCCTCGGCATTAGATACTCCTTTGTTATACTGGGTGGCGAAGCCGGTGGCAATAACGGTAATTCGGACTTCACTATCCATACTGGAGTCAAACACTACTCCAAACACTATGTTGGCATTAGGGTCCACCGCTTTGCTAATTACCTCAGCAGCTTCGTTGCATTCAAATAGAGTAAGGCTCGAGCCCCCAGTGACATTAAATAGCACACCCTTGGCTCCGCTAACGGATACATCGAGCAATGGGCTAGCCAAGGCAGCTTTAGCAGCTTCAGCAGCGCGATTTTGCCCGCTGGCTTTGCCTACGGACATCCAGGCTGGGCCAGCATCTTTCATCACCGACTTAATATCAGCGAAGTCAAGATTGATTAACCCAGGAACAGTGACTACGTCAGCGATAGCTTGAACTCCCAGAAGAAGGGCATCATCAGCCAATTTAAAACCATTTTCAACGGTGGTCTTGGCATCGCAGAGCTGAAGGAGGCGGTCATTAGGGATAATGATAAGCGTATCAACCTTGTTGCTCAAGTTAACCAATCCCTCTTCAGCTACTTGGGATCTATGGGCCCCCTCGAAAGTGAAAGGTTTAGTTACCACTGCAATGGTGAGAGCACCGGTTTGCTTAGCTACTTCGGCTACTACTGGAACGCCACCAGTACCTGTGCCACCACCCAGGCCAGCAGCAACAAACACCATATCTGCACCCTCAACAAGTTCTTCAACTGCTCCACGACTTTCCTCAGCTGCCTTGGCTCCAACCCTATGATCTCCACCAGCGCCTAATCCTCTAGTTAACTTCTCCCCTAGTTGAATTCTAGTAGGCGCTTCAGTGAGGGCTAGCGCTTGGCCATCAGTATTCATTGCAATGAAGTCGACCCCCTTTATTCCTTCACGGACCATACGTGTGACAGCATTGCAACCGCCACCGCCAATTCCTATAGCCTTAATTTTTGCTGGTGATGGAGTATAAATTTGTTTTGCCATTCTAACCTCCTTTCATAACTAAGCACGAAGCAGCTTTCTAACGAAACCTACGAAGTTGCCCCAAATGCCAGCGCTTTTTACTTGGAAAACTGATCCCTCTTTGCCTCGCACTTGCCATAGAACCAGTCCTAAAGTGGTAGCATAAGTCGGGTCGTGAAGGACATCGGAGATGCCATAAACGCCTGCACTCAAAGGTTGGCCTTTACGCACTGGCATTTTTAACATCGCACGCCCTAGTTCATCAAGTCCGGACAAATTAGCCGTGCCACCAGTGAGCACTAAACCACAAGGCGCCAAAGTCTGATAATCAGTGGTGGGCATCTCCAGAAGTATGAGCTGCAGCAGTTCTTCCATTCGGGCCCGGATAATGTCACATAGCTCTCGGTAAGATGCGCTATGGCCATTCTCGATGCCCACTCGGGCTGTCTGTTCAACTTCCTCCGGACTTGGCATTGCGTTGCCATGTCCCTTCTTCATTTTTTCCGCTATACTAAAAGGCAAGCCCAAGCCAATAGAAATATCACTGGTCACCTGGTAACCGGCCACCGGAATGATTGAAGTATGGTAGATGTTGCCACGTTTAAATACAGCTATATCCGTAGTGCCCCCGCCAATATCGGCCATAATAACACCGGCTTCCCTCTCCTCCGGGGTTAATACTGCCTCACCGCTAGCCAAAGGCTCCAAAATCAGATCTTCAGCATCAACACCAATACTGCGGATGCACTTAACCAAATTCTGCACCGAGGTTATCGAAGCAGTGATGATATGGGTTTCCACGTCTAATCTGGACCCATGCATGCCTACCGGTTGTTTTACCCCCTCCTGCCCATCTAGGGCATAATACCGAGGGATAGCGTGGAGTACTTTTTTCCCCTCAGGGATAGGGACGCTACGAGCTGCAGATAGCACCCTCTTAAGGTCTTGGGGGCGCACTAAGCGGTCCTCCCGTGGTATAGCTACTACTCCCCGATTGTTCAGGCTACTTATATGCCTACCAGTAACCCCAACATAGACAGAGTCTACACGTATGCCGCTAACTCTTTGAGCTTCTCTCACTGATTCGGCGATGGATTCCTTAGCTTCATCCATGTTAACCACGATGCCTTTATGTAGACCACGACTAGGAGCGATTCCCACTCCCAAAACTTCGATGTCGTCTTCTGCCTTAGCAATAGCCACAATGGTAGCTACTTTAGTTGTGCCTACGTCAATAGCTGAAATAATTTTCTTTGCCATTTTTACCTCCTTTGTTTCTTGTTGAGGAATGCCTAACTTAATTGAGTCGCTCAGCTATCCTCAGCTT
>CAZQBR010000052.1:0-1821 GCA_964591975.1 uncultured Dehalococcoidales bacterium | reverse complement strand
GACATATACAGCTACTGGCTTCGCGTTGCATGAATTCTTTGACTATGCGGTCTTCGAGAGAGTGGTAACTGATAACCACTAATCTCCCTCCAGGGCGAAGAAGTTTAATAGCTTGTTGGAGAGCCGATTTTAGGTTCTGCAACTCACTATTGACCGCGATGCGAAGTGCCATAAAAGTCCTGGTGGCCGGGTGAATTTTGGCGTGCTTCCCGCCCAGAACTTGCTTCACCACTCGGACAAGTTCCGAAGTGGTAGTAATAGGGCGACTCTGGACAATATGCCGAGCTAATCGCCGTGAGTGACGCTCCTCCCCATATTCCTTGATAATGCGGATTAACTCCGTCTCAGAGAAGGTGTTAACAATATCAGCCGCAGTTAGCCCTTGTCTGGAGTTAAACCTCATATCCAAAGCAGCTTCGGATTGAAAGCTAAAGCCACGTTGGGCTGTATCCAGTTGCAGAGAAGAGATACCAAGGTCGAAAAGAATAGCATCAACTGGATAGAAATGGTATTCGACACAGATAGCCTCAAGATTAGCAAAGTTGTCATTGACTAGGGTAACTACCTTGCCATATTCGCTAAATTTAGTTTGTGCTGTCCCAATGGCCTCAGAATCAGCATCAATGCCTAGAAGCCTTCCCGAGGGTGAGATCTTTTCTAGTATGGTGGCAGCGTGTCCACCCAAGCCCACGGTACAGTCAACAAAGCATCCTCCTGGCTGAGCCTGTAGCCCTTCTACAGCTTCACTAAGCAAAACAGGTATATGAGTAGGCAAAGACATAGTTAAACTCATTAGCTACGTTCCAAAACTCTCGATGATCTGAGACGCTTGTTCCTCAACTGAGGCTTTCTCCACCTTCCACAACTCTTCATTCCACAATTCAACATAGTTATTGGCGCCTACAACAACCACGGTATCGCCAATCTCAGCATAGTTGCGTAAGGGAAAAGACAATGTTACCCTGCCTTGCCCATCAAAAGAGGCGCTGAAAGCAGAGCTAAAGATAGCACGATTCAATTTTCTCAAGTTAGCTGGGGTTACTGCTTTGGCAGCTAAACTATCAGCCAGCCTCTTCCACTCCCTTAGAGGATAGACAGAAATGCATTTCTCTGTTCCCTTAGCTAATATCACCCCGTCCCTCATTTCCTGCCTGAATTTTGGTGGCAGAGGTAACCTCCCTTTCTCATCAACCTTATATGGGTATTCACCGAAAAACATCTTGTCCTCCTTGGTTTCACCCTGCGTCTACAAAGGGGCAAACCTCCCAGCTAATTCGCCTAATTCTCGCTGTGTTCTATTCAAACAATAGAAAGTAATCCCGGTACCACTTAATTCAGCAAGGGCACCGTTTGGGTTTCCTCTAAAGCCACATAGCCTTTCATTGTCCACATCCTTCATCATGGCTTGCTCTTTTGCTCCCTTTCTCCCCATTTCTCCCCACTCTATATTTAAAACCCTACTTTACATTTTGTCAATACCCTTTGCCCATTTTCTAAAATTTTCAAAGAAATTTTGTCTCAGGGGCAAGTCTACGGCTACAGCAAGCACACTCGGCTGGGTTACTTGTCAAAATATATCAAAGCCAGTAGAAGGAGAATAAGGCAACCTATCTGAACTAGTTCAGATAGAGGGTGGACATTTCAAAGCGTTTTGGGGTGGTGAGAAAGGACTCCCTCCCGCCACTTCTTTTACCTGGCAGGGGCCAAACAAAGGGAGACCCACCCATCACCTCCTCTTACTTGGCAGGGGGCCAAACAAAGGGAGGCCCACCCATCACCTCCTCTTACTTGGCAGGGGGCCAAACAAAGGGAGGCCCACCC
>CAZQBR010000051.1:0-9377 GCA_964591975.1 uncultured Dehalococcoidales bacterium | reverse complement strand
TGTTTATCTGTTTCCTCGTGGTTCAGCTGCTGGCCAACTCTCCTTACGGTAGGGCGATGCGAGCCATAAGGGAAGATGAAGTAGCCGCTGAGACACTGGGTAAGGATAGGTCTAAATATAAGGCTCAAGCATTAATGTTGGGTTCGGCTATGGCTGGGATAGCTGGAGGGCTTTACGCTCAGTATCTCCACTGCGTCCTCCCCGGCATGTTCATGCCTATGATTACCTTTACCGTGTGGATAATGGTTCTTCTGGGTGGCCCAGGTAACAATTGGGGAGTATTGTTAGGTGCTAGCCTAGTGGAGATTTTTGATAGGGGCACAAATATAGCCAAGGATTATTTTGTTTTGCCTATTGACCCCAGCAATTTGCAGTATATTCTATTTGGTGCTTTAATTATATTCGTGCTGCTTTACAGACCTCAAGGTCTGCTAAAGGAAAGCAAGATTAAGACAAAGGCACTGAGGTCAGTTTACAATGGAAGAGGCGCTGTTAAGAATAAGAGAAGTTAGAAAGCACTTTGGCGGTGTTTATGCCGTCAATGGGGTGAGCCTAGACATCAATCATGGTGGGATTTGTGGCTTAGTGGGACCTAATGGCAGTGGCAAGACAACCTTGTTTAACACCATTCTTGGCCTTCACCGACCTGACCAAGGAGAAATCTATTTCAATGACAAGTGTATCAATAACCTAGCTCCCCACCAAATCTATGAACTAGGCATGGTAAATGCCTTTCAGTTGCCTCGACTCTTTTACAACCTCAGCGTACTAGATAATATGTTGGTCGCAGCACGAGGGCAGAAAGGTGACAGGCTGTTTAATAGCCTTTTCCTGAGGAGGCAATGGCAGGAGCAGGAAGAGGGACTGATTAAGGAGGCTCTGGATATCCTGGAGCTTGTGGAGCTGGAGCAATGGGCTTTCTCCCCTGCTGGTGAGCTTTCTGGTGGGCAGAGAAAGCTTCTAGAAGTTGCCAGAGGACTTATGGCTAAGCCGACGCTTCTGCTCCTGGACGAACCGGCAGCGGGGATAAATCCCGTATTGGGGAAGAAAATATTTCAGAAATTAGAAGATTTCTCTCATAACGGCATAGCCTTTTTCATTGTGGAGCACCGGTTAGAGATATTATTTGAGTTTGCCTCCTGGGTTTATGTTATGGATAAAGGCAAGATAGTGATTACGGGGCAGCCGCAAGCCATAATTGAGGATCCAACTTTCTACGCAATATATTTAGGTGAAGAATAAATGGACTCTATCTTTGTAGCTGAAAATATCGAAGCTGGCTATGGCGATGCCATTATTGTTCAAGGTGTCTCCATTCAGGTGACCGAGGGTGAGATAGTGGCAATCGTGGGACCCAATGGCAGCGGCAAGTCAACTTTGATTAAAAGCTTCCTTGGCTTTGCCAAGTTATTTCAAGGTAACGTCTTTTACCAAGGGAAGGACATTAGTGGCATAGCCTCCCACCAAGCAGTGAGCCTAGGAATAGGCTATGTTCCTCAGATAAACAATGTCTTCCCCAATCTTACTATAGCCGAAAATCTAGATATGGGAGCCTATCACAGGAAAGGTAAGGCTTCTATTAAAGCTGGGGTGGCGGAGATATACGAGATGTTCCCTGAGCTTGAGGTGAGAAAAAATGGCTTGGCAGGAAATTTAAGTGGTGGTGAAAGGCAAATGCTAGCCATAGCCAGAGCTATGATGGCACAGCCTAAAGTTCTATTCCTTGATGAGCCATTAGCTTCCCTGTCTCCTAAGCCAGCTTCAGTCATCCTGTCTAAGCTGGAGAGCATAAGAGGCAACGGTATCGCTATAACAATAGTTGAGCAAAATGTCAAAAAGGTCTTGAGCGTCTCGAATCGAGGCTATGTTTTGGTCAATGGCACTTGTGCTATAGAAGGAGATGCTGACTCTCTATTTGCCGAAGACTCCTCCAAACAGCGCTATTTAGGATTTAAATCCTGAGGATATTGACAGCCTCTAAATCCTGTAGTAACATCAGAACGATTTTTAGAAAAGAGGGAGGTAAAAACAAATTATGCTAAAGAAAGTGATTTTGGTATGTGCCGCTCTGATGCTGCTTATACCAGCCGTAGCCTGCGGTCCAGGAGAAGCTGAGACAGTCAAGATAGGCGTAGTGATGGACCTCAGTGGAGACTTGGCTGCTATGGGGACCAGGATGCTCAATGGTGCAAAGCTAGCCGTTGAGGAGATCAATGCCGCTGGTGGGGTATTGGGAAAACCGGTGGAATTAGTGGCAGAGGATGGCAAAACAGACCCGGCTGCAGGATTAGAAAGGGTTAAAAAGTTAATCGAGATAGATGGGGTACAGGTAATCGTTGGCCCCATGATCTCTGGTACCTCTAAACTTGCCATCCCCTATATCAAGGAGCATCAGGTTCCTTGTATAACCATGTCAGCCACGGCATTTGAGCTCTCTGAACTGGATGGGACAGAGTGGTTTTTCCGCGCCTGTCTTATGGATGATGCTCAAGGTCGGGTATTATCCGGCGTCGTTATGGAGAAAGGCTACACAAGGTTAGCTTCCATAGTACTGGATAACCTATACGGCAAAGGCGTGGAAGCAGCGCTTATTGAGGGACTTGAAGAAGGAGACTGGCCAGGAGAGGTAGTAGCAAGCGTACACTACGCTGAGGCTTCGAAGGACTATCGCACCGAGCTAGGGCAAATTAAGGATAGCAACCCTGACACAGTCCTTATTGTTAGCTATTGTGATGACGGCATCATAATCTTTAAGCAGGCCTTAGAGATGGGTTTAGATGGTATTGCCTGGCTTGGCTGTGACGGTAACTATGGCTCAGGCTTATTTAAGGAACCGAAGAGCGCTGAGTTCATGGAGAAGGCTATCGCTGCTGGAACTAGGACGGTTGGCTCAGGAACAACTTATGACCAGTTTGTTGCTGCGTATACCGCTAAGTTCGGTGAGGCTCCCGAAATCTACTGCGATACTACCTATGACGCAGTATGGGCAGCAGCCCAGGCAATAGAAAATGCTGGCGCTTATGACGGCGAGGCAATAAAAGTTGCCTTGACCAAGCTGGAATTTGAAGGGGCCACCGGTCCAATCAGCTTCGATGGGAAAGGTGACCGTGCTTCTGGTACCTTTGAACTCTGGAAAGTAGTGAAGGACCCTACGACTGAAACTGGCTATAAGAACACACAAATAAAGCTAGTTACCTTGGAGCGGTAACAGCGATTATTTCTCGTTTGCTAACTGTAAAGCAAAATGCCACCAAAATGACGGCCCTAGCTATTTAAAAGGTTGGCTACGATTGAGCCAAGATGAAGGATACGCTCCGGCAGGTAGGCATTAACTACGCTGGTGCTAGTGGTACCATAACCTTCAGCGAAACAGGCGATTGAACATCGGCTGACTTTGAGGTGTGGGAAGTCATCAAGGATGAGATACCTGTAAATACGAGATGGTGAAAATTATCTCACTATAGCCAACAGCTAACTCTAAAAACAGGGGGGATTGGAGTTTCGTACCAGTCTCCTCTGGTTTATTTTGATTGAGAGCCAAGTGTACTGTTATTGCTATCACGGTTAAACCTGTAGTATTCTATTGTCTCAAGATGCTTATCAGGAGACAGAAAGCAAAACTGCGTAGGCGACGTCTTGCCTCTATAGATGTTAGTATTATGTCTTGAATATAAGATTAACCGTTCTCCTGATGAACTAAGCCATATTTAAGGGTGCACCTATTGAAGATTAAGATACGACATGAACTTATACCATTAAACCTGCTGGTCTTCGTGCTGGTTGCTGCTATAACCTTCATCCCATCCAATGGTCTCCGCATTGCCCTGGGACTCCCGTTTCTACTTTTCTTTCCCGGTTATACTCTTATGACAGCCCTATTCCCTAAAAGGGAAGGTGTTAGCGCCATTGTAAGGACAGCGCTGAGTTTCGGAATGAGCCTAGCTATAGTACCACTCATCGGGCTTATCCTTAACTATACCCCCTGGGGCATAAGACTGGAACCAGTCCTATATTCGGTGACCTTATTCATAGTTATTACCTCAATTATTGGCTGGCTGAGGCGAAGGAGGCTGCCAGAACCGGAGCGCTTTAGTATTGAATTTCAGATGAAGATGCCGGCATGGGATGGCAGTGCCTCGAATAGGGTATTCTCCATCATCCTAGTCGTAGTCATATTAGGAGCGCTAGGTTCGCTGGGTTATTTCATAGCTAAACCAAAAGTGGAGACGTTTACCGAGTTTTATATTCTAGGGTTGAATGGCAAGGCTATAGACTATCCTAAGGAAATAGGAGTAGGTGAGGAAGAAAAAGTAATTATGGCTATCGTAAATCACGAGCATGAGGTAGTGAGCTACCGGGCAGAGGTTAGGATAGATGAAGTGAAGAATAACGAAGTGGGGCCATTTGTTCTGGATAATGAACAGGAATGGGAAGGAATAGTGAGTTTCACGCCGGATAAGGCTGGGGATAATCAAAAGGTGACCTTTTTTTTATACAAGAACGGGGAAGATGAACCCTGCTTGAAGCCACTTCACCTGTGGATTAATGTAATAGAATAAGATGACCAAAGCTATAGTCTTCCTACTGGCCATTGCCACCGTCCCCAACGAGGTGCTAGAATAAGGAACAGCTGACATATAGACCTGGGCCGCTAGCTCAACTGGCAGAGCAGCTGACTCTTAATCAGCAGGTTACAGGTTCGACTCCTGTGCGGCTCACGCTCAAACCCATCACCATTTTTTGTCAACTTTCGTCAACCCCGTGAATGGGTTTGGTTTTGTCCCATTTAGGTTTGTCCCACCGAGATGTTATCGACAGTGAAGAGGTAAATAAATAGCCTCTGGTAAATACTGCATAAGACTTTTAATGTGGATACAAATAACAGAAGTTTCTGGTAGGCTATTAGCAAAACTGGCGAAAGGAGCTATACTTCGCTAATGGTACGAGCGAGACCGATTGTGTTGCCAATAAGTACTAGATGGTGGTAGGATTTAGAGTCAGTTACTCTGGTAGGTTCAAAGCCTAAATTGTACTTGTGGAGGTTAAAGCAGATGGTTCCAAAGGATAGTTGGAAGATTGATTTAAACAAGACGGCACTCATTATCATAGATATGCAGAGGGTGTTTTTAGACCCGGACTCTCCGTATGGATCTACTAAAGGTAGGCAGTTTGTTCCTAAATTGAATGAGCTCTCTGATATCTGCCGCAAGCTCGGAATTCCAGTAGTTTATGTGCGCCACTTAAATCGTCCGGATTTACTTGATGCTGGTTTACTACAGGATATCAGGCCAAGAACTGATAAGGAGATGGAGGTAATTGAAGGCAGGAAAGGGGCTGAGCTTTATGAAGATCTGAAGGTCGATGAAAGTGACTTGGTGGTGCCTAAGATCCGGTATAGCTGTTTTATTCCTGGGTCATCTAGCTTAGGGCCTTTGTTGCTTGGGCTAGGCAGAGACAGTTTTATGGTTTGCGGTGTGTTCACAGACCTGTGTGTTTTCACAACTACGGCTGATGCCATGATGCTGGGATATAAGGTTTTTGTTGTTAGCGACCTCACCGTCACCTTAAGTGACGAGAGGCAAAGGATAGCTCTAGAGGTGCTTGATAAGCATTTCGCTAAGGTTATGACCTTTGACGAGGTGAAAAAAGAATTAAAGGAATTGGCTACCACAGCAAAAGTATTTACCGAATAAACAAAAAGCCTCAGATGAGCGTTTTGGGGTGTTAAAATGAACGAAGTGACTGTTGTTGAAGTGGAACCACAGATAGTTCTTAGTATGCATAAACGTGGAAAATATGAAGAGATAGGCACAATGATACCAAAAGTATGTCAGTTTGCAGTGCAAAAGGGGCTTCAGATTCAGGGGCCACCGATTTTTGCTTGCCATGAGGGAAGTGCTGAGGAAGCATATAGAGCAAACAAAGAAGGCAATGCAGACATTGAAGTTGCTCTGCCGCATGCTTAACAGTTTGCCTAACTTTTATATTGCAACTCTGATTAAAGGTATGCCAGCATGGATGAGCGTGCAATTATTCTATGCCTGAACTTTTGGACAATCAGGGTAATCCCTTCTTTTGGCAAGAAAATTGCACTCATTGTAAACAAACTAAACACTGCTGATTAATTCCTTTACAATTAACCTTTCTGCTTGAAGCAGAGATTTAGGCTGTCCTGACCATTTAGGATAGCCTTTTCTTTTGGCAAGAAAATTGCACCCAAATAGAGTGGAGGCGATAAAAGGTGGAGAAGCAGACAATCCTGGAGGAAGGAAAAATGAAAGGAGGCGGAAAGATGAAACCGATATTGATTGTAGAGGATGAAGCTGTCATGAGGGAGTCTCTCCGAGATTGGCTAACCGATAGTGGTTACCAGGTAGAGACTGCTGTGGAGGGGGAGGAAGCGTTAAAAGTTATCGGTGAGCGGGACTTTGGTGTTGCTATTCTTGACCTAGTGCTGCCAGGAAAGAATGGGGTTGAGGTGTTGCGTGAGGCTAAAGCGAAGAGTCCACAGATTAAGGGAATCATTATTACTGCTTATCCTTCAACTGAGACAGCACTAGAGGCGGGCAAGGAGGGCGCAGTTGATTATTTACCCAAACCCTTCGACCTTAATCACCTGGAGAAACTCATCAGTGATATCCTCGGACCGGTTCAAGCAGAGATACGACCCAAGGCTATCCCAAAGGAAGCTGTAGATGAACCAGTTGTGGTAGAGGAAGCTAAGGTCGAGGAGGTCACAGCCATAACCCCGGAGGCTATCCCTGAGGAAGCTGTAGCTGAACCAGTTGTGGTAGAGGAAGCCAAGGTTGAGGAGGTCATAGCTATAACCCTGGAGGAAATCCCTGTTCGCCTCAAACAGGGTGAGGCTTACTTTGAGGCTGGTCAATACCAGGAAGCTCTTAAGGAATTTGAGTCCATTCTTAAGGTCACTCCGGGCAGTATTGAGACGCGCGCCTGGGTCAGAAAGACAAAAGAAGCGCTGGTAGCGCCAAAGGTTGAGGAGCTAGGTGAGGAGGCAAAACCCAAGTATTGCGTCTGGATGAGTTTAGGAATGGTCTCTTATCGCATCTGCACCAATAATTACGACTGCATGACCTGCGAGTTTGACCAAGAGATGCAAGAGAAAATGGCTAGTGGTGAAGCCCCAGGGCTTGAGGAGGCACTGGAGAAATTCAAGGCATTGCCTGGTAATCAGCGGCTCTGCCGCTACGCTCTGAAGGGAAATGTCTCCCACCGGATTTGCAGCCGTCTCTTCCAATGCGCCACCTGCGAATTTGGTCAAATGATGGACGAGACTCTCCAGCAACAGCTAACACAAAGGGTAACCGAGCTAGCCGCCCGCCAAGACGCTTTACGCAAAAAGGAGCAAAGCTGGTGGTGGCCTTATTGGGAGCCCAACTTGCCAACGAGCTTAGCTAATAATTCACATTCCTCAAACTAGAAAGGGAACTAAGGAGGTAGTAAACAAATGGTCCAAGAACTTGCTGAAATAGACGAAATCGTAGGTAAATATGGAAATGATAAGTCTGCCTTAATTCAGGTGCTTCTCGAAGTCCAGCGTGAAAATCGCTGGCTGTCTAAAGATGCCCTAAAGCAGGTCAGCCAGAGGCTGGAAGTTCCATTGACTCAAATCTACCATATAGCTACTTTCTACAAAGCCTTTAGTCTGATGCCCAGGGGACGGCACTTAGTATCGGTCTGTCTGGGCACTGCTTGCCAAGTGCGTGGGGCGCCGCGCCTCTTAGATAAAGTTACGGATACCCTGAAGATAAAACCGGGTGAAACCTCCGCGGACATGCAGTTTAGTTTAGATACAGTGAATTGTCTTGGCTGCTGTGCTTTAGGGCCAGTGATGGTAGTTGATAGCGAGTATTACGGTAAGCCTACCGGGAAAGTAGTTGAGCAGATTATTACTGCGAAAGAAGTTGAGCCATGAGGAAGGAGGAAATTGTGCCTAGATTGAACTCAGCCACTGACCTAGAAAAGTTCAGGCAGGAGATATTAGCCAAAAGAGACCCAAACAAGCCGTGTGTGACTATATGCTCAGGCACAGGGTGCCAAGCCTATGGCAGTGAAGCAGTATACGAAGCTTTTGTCAAGGAAATCCAGAGAAACGGCCTTCGCGAAAAGGTCGACATACGCCGGACAGGGTGCCATGGCTTCTGCGAAAGAGGCACTCTAGTCGTCATCTTTCCGGAAGAGATATGCTACTTGAGAGTAAAACCAGACGATGTTCCTGAAATTGTCTCGGCAACACTGATTCAACACGAGGTGGTTGACCGCCTGCTTTATGTGGACGGCAACGGCAAGAAGATTGTCCATGAGGGTGAGATACCATTCTATAAGCATCAGAGTCGGATTGTCTTCGGTAATAACAGGCTCATTGACCCCAAGATAATAGACGATTACATTGCTCTTGGCGGATACTCAGCTTTGGCTAAGGCTCTTTCCGAAATGACACCAGAGCAGGTTCTCAACGAGGTTAAGAAGGCTAATCTAAGAGGTAGGGGAGGTGGCGGTTTCCCCGCCGGGATAAAATGGGAGACCACCCGCAATGCCCCCGGAGAGGTAAAATATGTCATCGTTAACGCTGACGAGGGCGACCCCGGAGCATATATGGACAGGAGCTTGCTTGAGGGCAATCCCCACAGCGTGCTGGAGGGCTTGATAACCGGTGCCTATGCTATTGGCTCCCATCAAGGCTTCATCTATGTGCGACAAGAATACCCTATAGCTGTAAGAAATCTCTCTATCGCTTTGGAGCAGGCGCAAGAGTATGGCCTTCTCGGGTCAAGTATCCTCGGCTCTGGCTTTGACTTCGAGGTTAAAGTGCACCGTGGTGCTGGTGCTTTCGTGTCTGGAGAGTCCAGCGCTCTAATGACAGCCATCGAGGGCAGAGTAGGTGAGCCTAGACCGAAGTATATCCGCACCGCGGTAAGTGGTATCTGGGAAAAGCCTAGTAATCTGAATAACGTGGAAACCTGGGCTACCGTGCCTTTAATAATCAACAAGGGCGCTGAATGGTTCGCCGGCATCGGGACCGAAGGCAGTAAAGGGACGAAGATTTTCTCTCTAGTTGGTAAGGTAAATAATACCGGGCTGGTTGAAGTGCCTATGGGGATGACTCTCAGAGAAGTCATTTTTGATATTGGCGGTGGGATTCCTGGCGGAAAAAAGTTCAAGGCAGTCCAGACCGGCGGTCCGTCGGGGGGAGTTATACCAGGGAAATTCCTTGACCTCCCGGTAGATTTTGATGAGCTCACCAAAGTAGGTTCTATGATGGGCTCAGGTGGCATGATTGTAATGGATGAGGACACCTGCATGGTTGACATAGCCAGGTACTTCCTCAATTTCCTCGCCGGGGAATCCTGTGGCAA
>CAZQBR010000050.1:0-9637 GCA_964591975.1 uncultured Dehalococcoidales bacterium | reverse complement strand
TGGTAACTCCTCATGGTAAGTTAGTATCATCACTAATCATACCCTGAGTGTTACCTATGTATCTCAGCCTAAGCAGAGGTTGAAGAAAGCGGGCTTACACTTTTTTGGCGTGAAAAATTGGAAGTGTCATTCCATGAGGCTTCCAATCATTTAAAGCCTTCGAAGAAGTTTACGACTAAGTTGGGCAATTTGGATTCCGAGTTTGGTCCATATAAAGGGCTATAACCTGCAAGGCCAGATCTTTGGGTATCCATCCGTCGAAATAGTCCATGACTGCGTCTAGCGCTTCATTTTTCTCGATGTAACAACTCTGGTCAGCATCGTAGAACCAAGGGGTTATATAGGGGCTATCCACAGCGTGGGATGCGATTCCGCTCCCACTCCATAGCCGGTGGTCATCGCCTATAGTCTGGCCGGTATATTCCCAGCACACCCTATCATTGGAGGTGTATTTTGTGTTCACGCCGCTATAGTTCGCGTTACCAATGCGACATGGTTGTGTTCCTATCCAAGTGATTGCGGAAGAGTCATGCCAACATACCCTGCCCTCAGTGTAACGCCAATCGGTGCCATCATAATAAGAGGGCTGGTCAGTTAGTACCTCCCAATCGGTCTCGGTAATAGCGTAATTACTTTCTACACCAAATTGAAAGTGCTTGTAATATACACCACTATATGACCGGCTTCCCACCAAGAAATTACTGCTTCCCCCGCTTGGATGATCCCACGTATAAAGTACCGGCTCATCAGCATCCCAAGCCCGGAAGTCTCTATATACATAAACTCTGTAATAGACTCTGCCAGAGTGAATATCCATCCTCTCGTAGAAAGCAATGTAGTCGATGGAACCAACATACAGATTATAATACCACTGCCATGAATTCCCATACCATGCCTGAGGTCCCCATTTAACATCGTCGCTGTGGTATAGGAACACGGCATTTTGATATGTCCATCCGGTAGGTGTCGACCCACTGGCACCGGCCACGCTGGCAACGCCCGCTAACCACTTGCCGCTCGGGATTTGACCGGGTTGGGTCGTTTGATAATTGACACTCAATAACACATTGTTCGACGTCACAACGCCGCGTTTCAGATACCCACCCATATAAGGTCCTGCTCCAGCTTTCAATGGAATGAAAGCGAGCATAAGACTTACACTGATTATAATCGCGAGGACTTTCCTCTTAACCACGAACCATCACCTCTAACCTGCCTATTTCATCGATCGTGGGAATATCCGCTCTGATTCCCACAGCACCCAGCGGAATTGATGATAGCGTAGCTGTTTCAGGGATATTGGCAGGCAGGCTAACGGTCATGGTAACTGGCAGGGTTTCACCCGCCTTTATCATAACTGTTCCACTGGGGCTATAGCTCACAATATTATTAACATGAACAGCGCCTTTTCCGGTGACTTTCCCGCCGGCATCTAAAATGCTGTAGCTCTTAGTAATACTGGGAGAAGAGTGCTCCGGGTCTATGCTTACCTCTATCTCTGTAAGCTCAGGGGTGTAGGAAACAAAATGAAGGAGGATTGTTATGTTTGCCTCCCCGCCTCTACTAACAGACAGTGACTCCGGCGACTCAGCAGGCAAAATTTCCAGGTATCCACGGACGCCATATTTCAGCGCAATTTCAGGGTCACGTATTTCCGTAGATCCTAGAAGAGGCACGTCCACCCACTCTGGCTCGCTCTCTGGCCCACTGCATGCTAGTGGAACAAGCAGCGCCACAACTGCCAGAACCACAACTCCCGCTATCAGTTTTCCCCTCATCTTAAGCTTTCCTCCCTACTATCAGAAAAACTGAGTTAAAATCCCACCTTTCTAAGGTGTATCATCCATACATAAAAATGTCAAGAGAAAGTCTCTTCCAATGTCAAGACTCGTTAGAAATGTCCTCCACTTTAACTCATTAGAAATGTCCTCTAGTGACCTCATACAGGTAATGCCTGGGTGGTGCGTTGAGTTCGGATATTGTATCTTCTCCAGGGATGATCCAGAGGAGGGACATATTTCTTCCTCAGTCCAAGGATTTGTTGCTTTTGATGAGGAATTGAGGGCTTCTGAGGTAACTCCTTGATTTCTGTGAAGAGGACCTCCCTGTTCCTGTAGACCATGTGAATTGTTTTGTCCAAATGCTGCGGTATGGCATTAAACTCACCCGTTCCCACCCCTGCAAGAAGAATGACAACGCCCACTTTGGGCAGAAGAACTGGTCAGTAGTGCGCCGGCTGGTGGGATATGACCGCTATAACTCCTATGCTGCGATTGAGTGCCTCAACCATCTGTATGACCTCATGCGTCTTTACATCAACTTCTTTCAGCCGGCGCTCAAGCTGAGGCTTAAGACACGCCACGGCGCTAGAGTACATAAGGTCTATGATGAAGCGCCTTTGGGATATGGCAGAGCGTCCCCTCAATAAACAGGAGGGAAGTGAAAACTTATGAGGCTTTGGTAACATGATTTATGACACAACAACTCCCATTTCGGTAACAGTTTATTTTGGCGCAACACTGCATATCAGGCGACTATTGATCCTCCAAGGAATACATCTCGTCATCTTTTTCACGAGAGAGGAGACGTAAATAAAATTGACCTTTACTAGATGAAACAGGAACGAAGCTTGGGCCCACTTTGATAGGTGGCGATCAACCGGTTAAACTCGTCCCACAGTATCCAAAACGCTTAATTTAGGAGGCTTTGACCTGATATTTGGCTTTGCCCTCTTGGTAGAGATCGCCGCCGTAAATATCGTTTACCACTGTAACAGGGAAGTCTTCCACTTCTAAGCGGCGAAGTGCCTCAGCTCCGAGCTCTTCATAGGCTACTACTTCTGCTTTCTTGATGCTCTTGGAAAGGATAGCGCCAAGGCCGCCTATGGCACCCAAGTATACTGCTTTATACTTTACCATGGCGTCTTTCACTGGCTGTGACCTCAGGCCTTTGCCAATCATCCCTTTTAGTCCTTCAGCCATCAATCGAGGCGAGTAAGCATCCATACGGCCGCTTGTAGTAGGGCCAGCAGAGCCAATTGGCCTTCCTGGCCTGGCTGGAGAGGGACCCATGAAGTATATTGTCTGCCCTTTAATATCAATTGGTAGAGGTTTACCTTGATCTAGAGCCTCAATCATCCTCTTATGGGCAGCATCGCGACCAACGTACATAACGCCAGTAAGCAAAAGGTTGTCCCCCGCCTTGAGGTCTTCCAACTTCTCATCGGTTAGTGGAAGTGTAACTTTTTTAGCCTGAGCCATAATTATCCTCCTTTTCACTTTGTTGTCATTGCAAGGCACGTAAACGCCGGAGCAATCTTAATCATCTCTCTGGCAGCGAGATTGCTTCGCTTCCTCTTCGTCACGCTCAGGGCTTCGGCTCACCGCAATGACACAAGGAATTCATACTTTCATTCCTTTTAATATATCTCTTGCAATAATATTTCTCTGAAGCTGCAATGCGGAATCAGTAACGCTGGTGGCAATGGCATTGCGACAAAACCTTTCCATAGGCAGCCCCCCAACATATGCTGGAGCATTGAAAATGTGAGATGCGTTATCGGCAACGGAATGAATCATTCGTGTGGCGAATAGCTTTACCATTGCCGCTTCACGCTGTATTGATTGTCCTTGGTCTGCTTTCCAAGCAACTTCATAAACCATAAGTCTGGCAGCGTGGATACTCGTAGCTATATTGGCTAATGCAGCTTGTATGCTAGACCGTCCAGAAATAAATTGGCCAAAGGATGTCCAAGTTTGAGCTTGTATTGTTGATTCTTCAAGCACTCTCTGAGCTGCTCCTACGCATCTAGCCCCTCTTACAACTCTTCTTGCAGGAAGCCATTTTCTGCCTAAGTAGAAAGCCTTCCCTTCTTCACCTAATATATTTTCCCCAGACACCTGGCAACGGTCAAAAGCCAACAAGATAGGTTCTCTGACCTGGGCTTCCCACCCCGTTTTTGCTCTACCACCATTTGTGACAAAGCCAGGGGTGTCTTTGTCAATCAAGAAGCAGGTTACTCCTTCTCTTAGTTCTTTTTCTGGAGTTCCTTCGCTTTGACCTGGGGTAAGCTTAGCGAAGACTACGGCGAAATAATCTTCGCCTGCTCTGGAAAGAGATATCTTTTTACCACTAAGATAATAGCGACCATTCGTTTTCTCTGCTCTCATTTCCATATTCTCGAAGCCTTCTTTGCTAGGCTCCATTAATGCCAGGTAGGCATATTTTTGCCGCTCTAGAACTGGTGAGAAATACTTTCCCCTCTGCGCCTCATTGCAATCGAAAAGCAGAGGAGTAACATCGCCAAAGCTAAAAGGGACGATTGTTTGAGCTAGCTCTTCTTCAACCAAGCACTTGCCCAAAGTATCCAGGCCAACGCCGCCAAGTTCCTCTGGTATGCTTACCCCCCATAATCCCAAATTCTTGACCATTCCCATTAGTTCCCGCTCTTTCTCTAGAGGGAGATACATGGTGGCATCACTCAGGTCAGCCGCTCGTCCTAAGATGCTCCTCTCCAATGGCTTTAATTGCTCGGTAACGAAGTCCCTAACGGTGCTTTGAATCATTTTTAACTCATCGGGTAACTCAAAATCCATCATAGCCCTCCTGGATAAATACTAAATCCTAAGCACCAAATCCTAAACAATATCAAAAATCAAATATAAAGAATCAAAATTACAATTCAAAATGCAAAAATGCTTCATCTTTCAATTTTCCTCTGCCATTTTGCACTTTGTATTTTTATTTCTTTAGGTTATAGCTTCCTCTAAAAATAAATCTAAATCAGGCTCATCTTCATCCCCTATTCGTTGCTCCAGCCGGGACATCACTTCTATCATACGACGATTGACCACATAGTTTTTAATGGTGGTATCCACTTGGGGACAAGCTAAAACACAGGCATCACATTGGTCGCAGTCCTCACCTACTATAGTTTCCAGTGCCATGGATGTCCTTTGCTCTGTCTTTTCACGCCGAGAGGGCTCACGAAACAAGAAGGGACAAGCATCTATGCAACATCCACACGCTAGGCATTCCTTATGTCCCGCAATATCCTCAGCTATGTTTAAAGCATGGCCAGGACTAAAGCCGCTGGAAAGGAGCCTACACCGAGCTACGGGTGGGCTATTAATGTTCAAGATTTCATTTAAGATGGTCTCAACTTCCTTAACATCCGTTTGCTCATGCAGTGGCATAGCTATCCTCCTTGTTAAATCCAGCGTACAGCCCTGTCACCAAAGGGCGTATAAGGACTTACCTGGCCAAGCGGCTGGAAGCCAGGCACAGGCCGTTGCTGATTGGCATAATTAGGTAAGAGCATGGGAGAAACAGGCGTATTTTCCAGGCCCGCTCCTTTGATTTCTTGCTGCCATTTGCGCACATGGTCTAAAGTAAGTTTGCCCAGCTTTACTTCCTTAGCCCATCGGGCGGCTGCTCTTCCTGCTCTTCTTCCAAAGACAAACAAGTCCAGAGTAGAGTTACCAATAAGCCTATTCCTGCCATGCACTCCACCTTCAACTTCACCCGCAGCAAATAATCCTGGCACGGGAGTGGAGGCATCAGCCTTGATTACAACTCCTCCGTTCTGGTAATGAAGGGTAGGATAAACTAGCATTGGTTCCTTAGTTATATCAATATTGAAACGGCCGAATTGTCGAACCATGGCCGGCAATTCCCTCCTGATAGTTCCTTCACCACGCTTAATCTCAATCATCGGCGAATCTAACCAAAGGCCGACTTCTCCTGTTGGCGTTGGTACCCCTTTGCCACGTTCTTTGCACTCTCGAATTTCGGCTGAGGCTTCCGTATCTCTTGCCTCCAGGGGATGAACGAATTGCTCTCCATCACAATTGACTATCTCAGCGCCCAGGGTTCTTACTTTTTCTGTGACCAAGAATCCCAAAATTTGCGGAGGAAAGGCTGCACCCGTGGGATGATATTGCATGGTATCCATATGGACAAGTGGGCAACCTACCCGATAAGCTAGCACCAGTCCATCAGCAGTGGCGCCATAATGATTAGTTGTAGGGAAGCCTTGGATATGAGTACGACCCATACCTCCAGTCGCTATGACCACCGCTTTAGCTCGCACTATGGTCATTTGCCTGGTTTCCAGATTCATTAATATTGCTCCAGCCACCTGTCCTTTATCATCCATTATCAACTCTATCGCCGGCTCAAATTCCAACCAATCTATCTTCCTTCCATGCAAATTTCTCTGCCTTAATTCATCACGTATAACCCTCATCTCCTCGAGTCCGGTATAGTCCTTACACGAATGTAGTCTCCTCCGAGAGGCACCACCTCCCGACAGCTCATGATATGAGTTATCGAGCTCCTTGTCCCAATTAACACCTAATGACTCTAGCCACCTAATCACATCAGGGGAATCTTTCGCTAAGGCCTCCGCGAGTTCAGGCACATTAACATAGTGACCTCCACCCACTATGTCCAAGTAATGAATGGCCGGCGAGTCATTGGGTCTATCACACGCCTGCGTTCCCGCTTGGGCTCCTATAGTGTTGGCATCTCCCAAGCGTAGCTTGGATGATATTAGAACACTAGCGCCATTTCCCTCGGCCAAAAGAGCTGCTGCTCCACCAGCTCCACCACAGCCAACCACCAGAACATCTACATCATGGTCAATCTTATCCAGGTCAACCCCGTTAGGGTCAATACGGCTGTTCCCTTCCAGCAAATCAATTATCTCCAGAGGTGCACGTTCACCTTTATTCGGCCCTATGCTTAACTCACGGAACTGTTCCTTTATGAAATCGGGGTGGAATTTTGATATCAAAGCAGTCCTTTCGCTCGCAGGAATCCGATCCGGTGGCCCCTTCTCTAATCGCTTTGACCTAGTCTCCTCCACTTTTCTTTTGCTATCTTCCATGGAAGCAGGATATGGCATATTGACTACCTCCCTTGTAACGTGAGGATAAAACCTCACACTGCAATATAGTTTTTATATGGCAGGCTCTATTTCACGCTTGGCATACAACTCACGCAATTCATCCGCTGACATCTTCTTTAGTTTCTCTAACTCAGCATCAAATTTCCTTTCCTCTATCTCTTTTACTCTATCCAGATTGTGCTGAGACTTAGGAGCAAGATAAGCACCCCTCAACCTTCGAGCCGCCAAAGCTATGTTATATGGCTGTAGCCCTTGGGGACACCTGGCAGCACATAAGCCACACATTACACAATCGAAGGATTTTTCGTGGACTTTCTCATAGTCGCCTCTTATGGCGGCTGACATAAACTCCATCACTTCCAGGTCTTGGGGGCAGCTTTTAGTACAATTATTGCAACCAAAGCAGGTAAGAATAATAGGGTAAAGCTTCACTAGCTTATTTTCACCCTCTTTCGGCTTTAAATTCTCAGTATTATAAAGAGCCTCGGTAGTAGGGAAGAAAGGTATCTGTGTTAAGTACATATCTTGCTCGATAGCTTTTTGACAGGCAAGAGCATAGCTTAGTTGAGGTTCATTCTTAAAGCAGTATACCGTAGCACAGGCACCACAAAATCCGGAACGACACCCGACGCTTCGGACAAGGTTGTAACCACAATATTCTAATGCTGCCTGGATGGTAAGCCCCTCGGGAACTTGGTAATGCTTGCCCATTATGTAAATATCCAGCATCTTGACTTTTTTTTCAGCCATTTTCGCCTCCAGTCCCTCGCCAGATAAAATGTGAGAGGTATGAGGGTCTCCGTTTATAAAATCGCTTCTTCGTGGCGGGCGCACCAGCATTGCATGTTGACTGCCACAGGCATGCTGGCAATATGGCATGGGAAGGCCTCAGCATGAACCGCTAAAGCGGTAACTGTGCCACCATATCCCATTGCTCCAATGCCCAGGTTGTTAATTCGCTCTAGGATATCCCTTTCCAGTGCGGCGACTTCAGGGTCTGGATTCGGCTCTCCTACTTTACGCAGCAAGGCCTTTTTAGCTAACATCATGGTCTTATCTGTCGTTCCTCCTATGCCAAGGCCAACAATGACTGGGGGGCAAGGATTGCTGCCAACCTCATCAACAAGATTCACCACAAAATCGATAATTCCTTGACGGCCACGTGCGGGAGGTAAAACTGTTAAGCGGGAGCAGTTTTCCGAACCACCTCCCTTAGGCATGATAGAAATTTTTAGCTTGTCGCCCGGGACTATATCAGTATGAATAATAGCTGGGGTGTTATCCTTGGTATTTTTCCTGGCAGAAAAAGGTTGATTTACCATAGATTTACGCAAATAGCCGTTGGCATATCCCTGGCGCACTCCTTCGTTAACCGCTGTGTAGAGGTCACCACCGGTTATGTGAACTTCCTGGCCTAGCTCCAGCATGACTACAGCAGCACCAGTATCCTGGCAGAGGGGAATTTGCTCCTTGCCCGAGGTCTCACAATTTTCCAGTATCCTGTCGAATACGTCGCGTGCCACAGGAGACTTTTCCTCCTCCCGTGCTTTCTTGAGCGCCGCTAGCACGTCGTCAGGAGGGTAATGACAGGAATGTTCAAACAAGCGAGCTATGGTCTGGATGACATCATCAACTTTGATTTCTCTCATAACCTCGATCCTCCTTAGCCGGTTACCGCAGGAGCGATACAGCCTGCCTTTACCAAGGCATCATGTGTTGCCTTGGAGCTATTTATCATAGCCTCACTTTTCTTACGAAGCTCCTCACGACTAATCTTTACTCTGGCAAGCCCTTCCTTTTGAGCTTCCATACCCACCTCTACTGCCTCACGAATAAAAGCCTCTGACTGTCCCATTGTTGGTGCAATGTATTCCTCGCTTATGCCCTGCTCTTCAGCATAATTCGCCAGCGACTCAGCAGCAACAACGCACATCTCATCAGTTATAGTCTTTGCTTCCACATCGAGGACACCGCGGAAGATGGCAGGGAAGCCTACAGAGTTGTTTACTTGATTGGGGAAGTCGGACCTGCCAGTGGCTACAATCTTGGCTCCTGCTTCTTTAGCTTCCCAGGGCCAGATTTCTGGTATGGGGTTGGCGCAGGTAAAACATATTGAATCTTTTGCCATTCCCTTGATCTGTTCGGGGGTGATAGTCCCAGGTCCCGACTTGGAGTAAGAAATGAGGATATCAGCACCCTTCAATGCTTCAGTTAAATCACCGGTTCTTCTCTCGGCGTTGGTATTTTCACAAAATCGCCACTTATCAGTATATTCCTCTTTCCTCTCTTCTATATCTTTTCTTCTTGGATGGAGGATGCCCTTACTGTCAACTACTATGGTAGACTCAGGCTTGGCCCCATAGGCAAAGAGGAGCCTGGCGCAAGCGACATTAGCTGCTCCGGACCCGTTCAGAACAACTCTCACATTACTTATCTTCTTTCCCACGATCTTTAAAGCATTCACCAGCCCGGCCAGCATTACTGTCGCTGTTCCCTGCTGGTCATCATGCCATACTGGAATTTCTGCCTTTTTCCTTAGCTCATCGAGGATATAGAAGCACTTGGGGTTAGAAATATCCTCCAAGTTGATGCCAGCAAATGACGGCTCTAGCCATTTCACCGCCTGAATGATTTCGTCGGGGTTTTTGGTATTCAGGCAAATGGGCACTGCGTCTACACCACCAAGGTATTTGAATAACAAACATTTCCCTTCCATCACAGGATAGC
>CAZQBR010000049.1:0-9786 GCA_964591975.1 uncultured Dehalococcoidales bacterium | reverse complement strand
GGGGAAATAGTATCTGATCTCTAGCTTTTTCAGCTAGTAAACATCCTAGTCTCATATGGTATGCTGATTTAATCGGAGTTCTGGTTATCCAGTGATAATAATGGAGGTGACCTATAGGATAGATGTAGAAAAAGTTATGCTTAAGAAAACGTAAGAGGTTGGCAAGAATACTTAAAGAAAGGAGCAAAAGATGAAAAAGATAGTTATTGTTGTGGCTATATTGTTGATATCTTCTTTAATCCTCGGGGGCTGTGCCGGGCCGCCAGAGGAGCCAGGGGTGCCACGTGTGCCAACGATGGAAAGGCCAAGTGAGGTAAACCTTGGCGTCGTGACCTGTATGACTGGTGGCGCTGCCATCCAAGGGCAGCAGATGGCACTCGGAGCTCAGATAGCGGTTGATTATATTAATGCCAACGGTGGCATCAAGAACTATGATGGTGCCAAGCTTAAACTTTTCGTTGGCGATAATCAATCTCTGCCTGACCCTGGAGCCACTGAAACTGAGCGACTAATTACCCAAGAAGAGGTCGTGGTGATCATGGGGACCAATATGCACTCTGCACCAACAATGGTGCAGTGCCAGAAGTATAAAACTCCATTTCTGGGTACCTGCATGGGAGCACAGATCGACAAGAACTTTGATTGGGTTTTTCGCGACTTCTTATCGATAGAGGGTGCTGATGACTTGGTATTTGGGTTTGTAGAATATTGCACCGAAAAATTCGGGGAAGGGCCTAAGAGCTTCGGGGTCCTGAATAATGATGGAGACTGGGGTTTGAACACTCGCAGTATCATGCGGAATACTGTTCCTGGACACGGCTACGAGTTCGTCTATGACGATATCTTTCCATTTGGTGGTGTCACTGACTTCAGCTCGTACCTCATCAAGATTAAGGCGGCCAAGCCCGATTTCTTTGAGATTAGTATGTGCTCGCCTGATCATACCTATTTCACCCAGCAACTATTCGATATGAAGATAGACTTCCCTTATGGTTTGCTGTCTTTGGGATGTGCTTGTGAGATGGAAGATTACTATGCAACAGTTACTCCGGAGATGGTGGAGTATATGTTTGTGCACGAAGACTGTAATATCTGGATCAAGCATGAGCCTTACTATGACTACCTGAACGACTTGGTAGAGGCGGAGCTTGGTGTGCCTCTCGACGCCTATATGTTATCCGGCTATAGCGGAGTTTGGGATGTCAAGGATGCCCTGGAGCGGACTCCGTATCACCATACCATCGGTGTATTCCGAAGCAGTCTCAGGGACGCGCTTATCGAGACGGACATCAGCGAGGAAAACTGCCCAGATAGGATTACATTACCTAACGGGGCAACATTTTGCCCAGCTCTAGTTCGGGGCATAGAGCGGGTTAAGTTTGTACACGGCTCTGAGCCTGGGTCAAAGTACTGGACAAACCCTTATAACCATGGTCAGATTAGTCAGAGAATTAACAACGAGCGCATTCCAGTATATCCGAGGTTTCTTCATCCGGAAGGGAAACCAGATATTGTTTGGCCGATACCAAGCTGGAGTGAGCGCTAACGAGATAGAGCATTTATTGACTAGATATATAGGAGCAGCTAGGTTGAAAGGGAGTGCTTTGTTAGCGCTCCCTTTAGCCTGACTGAAGGGAGAGATTTTTGGCAGAACAAGTTACTGCAGCCTTAGTGGCAGGCATCTTATTGGGCTGTTTATATGCCGTGGTAGCTATGGGGCTGAGCCTTATTTTTGGCATTATCAGGGTAATCAACTTCGCCCACGGTTCGATGTTTATGCTTTTCCTATACCTTGGTTTCTTCCTATGGCATCTCTTTGGTATTGACCCATACCTAAGCATAATTATCATAGTGCCAGTCGCCTTCGCTTTTGGTTACGGAGTACAATACGTCTTGGTTCGGCCTATGTTTCTGAGGGAGAAGGCATATGTGTTGGAGCCACTGGGGGTGCTGCTGCTGTTGGCTGGGTTGGAGTTGGTTATAACAAACGGAGTCTTGTTAGGCTTCGGCGGTGCGAGCCGGGGAATCGTTGGCTCCTCTATTTCTGGGGTCATCCATTGGGGATTCATAATAGTAAGTCGCCCTCGCTTGATCGTAGCCTTGGTCGGGATAGGGCTCTCCTTCGGTCTCCATTGGCTGATGAACCGGACCGAGCTGGGAAATAGGATTCGCGCGGTAGGGCAAAATCGAGAAGCTTCTGCTATTTGTGGAATAAATGTTCATCGCATCTACGCCATTACCTTCGGACTGGGCTGCGCAGTAAGTGCCTTCGGTGGCTGCGCCATGCTCCCCTTTTACACCCTGGTACCAGGGGTAGGAATGGGGCTGGCTATTAAGGCGTTTATTATCGTGGTACTGGGAGGGTTAGGTAGTGTGCGTGGGGCATTGCTGGGGGGTATCATCATTGGGGTGGTGGAGGCAGTAGGTGGTCAGTTTGTCCCAGGCACCATGGCAGTAATCATATCCCTGGTTATATTTCTAATTGTCATCTTAGCAAAGCCAAAGGGATTAATGGGACTTATCGAGGTGTAATGCATGAAACAAGGCACTGAGACAAAAACTTTGCCGCAAAGGTCAAGAATAAGACAATTTCCCTTCAGCGGGATAATTGCCGCAGTTGTGTTGGTAGTGCTGATAATAATACCATTTGTCTTGAAGAGCCCGTATTTTGTACACATATTCATCATGATTTTCCTGTTCGGTTACCTAGCCACCGCCTGGGGACTGGTAGGGCAGAGTGGACAGCTTTCCTTTGGTCATGCCGCCTTTTTCGGGCTAGGGGCATACAGCTCCACCATCCTGTATATGGAGACGGGGCTTAGCCCCTGGTTAGGCATGTTGGTCGGGGCCATAGTAGCTGTCATTGCTGGGGCTATCATCGGCTATCCCACCCTGCGGCTGAGAGGTGTCTATTTTGCTCTGGCTACCCTTGCCTTTTGCGCTATCCTGCAGATGTACGCGAGGGCCACGCAGTTTATAGGTCCATTTACCCTGGGCTCGGCCTTTGGCCTTTGGATTTCCCCCTTCTCTGGCGCCGAGGGTCCGCTCTACTTTCAGTTTGCGTCTAAGACGCCTTTCTACTTCATCGCTCTGGGTATGCTAGTTGGCGCAGTTTCTGTCAGCTACTTGCTCAACCGCAGCCGTATAGGCTATTACTGGACAGCTATGCGGAGCGACCCAGATGCTGCTGAATCTCTAGGCATCAATGTTGGTAGATACCGGCTTAGGACCTTGCTCATTAGCTGTGCCCTGACTGCTATCGGTGGCAGTTTCTACAGCCAGTACTACTACTACATCACCCCGTCACAAGTCCTGGACCTAGGTCTATCTCTAAAGATCGTAGTGGTAGGCATTATCGGTGGCTGGCAATCGGTTCTTGGCCCGCTGATAGGAGGCTTTATTATTATCCCCATTGACGAGGTATTACGCACCCAATTCGGTAGTAGCGTGCCTGGATTACACCTCATCATCTATGGTATTGTATTGATGCTCATAATCCTATTCGTGCCCAAAGGGGTCAATGATTGGGTTATGAGAGGACTGAGGTGGATTGATACCAAGCACTGGCGTCCATCCGAGAATGCTAACGATAAGCTAGAGAGGCAGTAAAGTGGCCATACTGGAAGTTAGTAAGCTAGTTTAAAAAGATTCGGAGGGAGGTTTGGTGCCATGAAAGGATAGTAAGACAAGACCACTTCTTCTACATGGGGAAGGATTGATGGCAGTCCAATCAAAAGAATAAGGAGGGAAAAATGGAAAAGTTGGAAAGATTTGCGAAGTTGATCGAGGAAGGAGATGTAGAAAGCGTAACGGCTCTGACCGAAGAACTCTTAGCCGAAGGAGTTGCTCCATCTAAGATAGTCGAGGAGGGGGTAGTGCCAGGTATGGCGGTTGTCGGGGAAAAATACGACAGCGGGGTATATTTCTTACCTGAGCTCTTTGTGGCTGGCGAAGCAGGCAAAGCGGTCACGGAGATTTTGAGGCCGCATTTGAAGAAAGCAGGGGCAAAGCCTTTAGGTACAATTGTCATAGGTACCGTCTTTGGAGATGTTCACAATGTGGGCAAGGACCTAATAGCTGCGACGCTGGAAGGTGTGGGTTTTAATGTTACTAACCTTGGAGTCAATGTCTCCCCTGAAGAGTTTGTGGAAGCTGCCAAGAGAGAAAATGCAGACATTGTGGCCATGTCAGCTCTTATCACAACAACTATGATTGGCATGAAAGATGTGATGAAAGCATTAGACTCTGCCGGGATTCGAAGCAAGGTTAAGGTCATGGTTGGAGGCGCCCCCCTCGGTGAGGATTTTGCTAAGGAAATCGGCGCCGATGCTTATGGGAAAGACCCGAAACAGGCTACCGCAAAAGCCAGAGAGCTAGTGTCAAAGTAGGATTTTCATTTTGATTTTAGAAGGAGGTGAGTATAGATGAACTCTAGGGAACGAGTTTTGAAAACCATTAATCACGAGGAACCAGATAGAATACCAGTCGATTTAGGTGCTTGCTGCTGGAGTATAGTTGATGCTCCCAATATGCCAAACCATAACTATCTAAGACTGTGTGAATACCTTGGCATTAAGGGTGTTAAGGAGCCGATATGGAGAGATCCGTTGATGAATGCGGTGCTCAACCCTGATGAACGCTTGCTGCAAAGGCTTGGTGTTGATTTCCGCTACCTTTTCCCAGGTGGTCGTATGGAAGAGATAGAGCCAGGGGATGCCAACGGTAATGGCAGAATAATGCAGGGCCCTTTTGGCTGGAGATTTAAAAACCTTGGTCATTATGGTGACCCTGACAAATACCTTTGGCGAGATATGAACACTGTTGAAGATATAGAGAATTCTCCATACTGGCCTGACCCTGATGACCCGATATATGCACAGTCAACCGATTTTTATCCCGAGGGATTGAGAGAAAGGGCTAAATACCTCCACGAAAATACTGACTATGCCGTAGGTATAGAGCTGTACGGCTTTGGTGTTCTTGCCGACAGTATGACCATGTGCTTTGGGATGGACAAGTGGATGTTGAATATGAAGCGGAACCCTAAGGTGTATTACGCGTGGATAAACAAATGTTTAAATGTTACCGATAAAATAGTGGCCAATATACTTACTGCTGTGGGGGATTACGTAGACGTGGTCGTTATGTATAACGATTTCGGTACTCAGGTGAGTCTTAATATCTCTCACGAGGATTACTGCCACCTCTTCAAACCTTATGAAGCCAGACAGATCCAGAGGGTAAAGCTGTACACCAAGGCAAAAGTCATTTTGCATTCCTGTGGATCAGTTTGGAGCATCATAAAAGACCGTGCTGAGATAGGACTGGATGTACAGAATCCTATGCAGCCTCTGGCAACTAATATGAATGCAGAATATCTCAAGTACAATTTCGGAGATATAATGGCTTTCCACGGTGGAATAGATATACAGAGGCTCTTACCCTTCGGAACTCCTGAAACTATCAGAAAAGAAATCAAGAGACTAATAAGGATTCTTGGTCCCGGTGGAGGGTGGATTGCTGCCCCTTCGCATAATATTGAACCTGAGACTCAGCCAGAAAACATAATGGCTATGTATGATGCTTTACAGGAATTTGGCAGCTATCCCATTAAAGACCCCATCAAACTTACCAGCGGCGCTCCGGGGGCATCCTGATAGGGTGCTCCTGCGAGACCCGACTGGCAACATTCCGAAACGGTGACAGCGGAAGGCTGCAGAAGACGAGAAGTGATACCAGCGGCGCTCCGGGGGTATCCTGATAGGGTGCTCCCGCGACCCGGCTGGCAACATTCCGAAACGGTGACAGCGGAAGGCTGCAGAAGGCGAGAAGTGATACCAGCGGCGCTCCGGGGGTATCCTGATAGGGTGCTCCCGCCAACCCGTCGGCAATAGCCTGAATGAGGAAAGCATGCCTATAATCTATGATATCCGCCTGAGCTTGAAGATGAAGGAATTACTGCGCCGGGAGGGAATCAAGGACTACTCCAGACTCAAGCCTGAGATAAAGAACTCAATTCGGGAACTGCTAGCCAGAGTCAAGAATGAACACCTCTTGGAGCCAGCTATTGCCTACGAAATCTACACCGTAGCTAAGATGGACCACCACCAATTGTACCTGGAAGGTGATGCGGCGCTGCATGGCTCACTACTCCCTTCACTCTTACCAGAGGCTAAGGAACTGGCTGTGGTGGTTTGCACTATCGGTTCCAAGCTAGAGAAAGAGGTGGCAGACTACTTTCGTAAAAAAGAGCCTTTGGGGGGGCTGCTTTTGGACGGTATCGGAAGCGCAGCAGTGGACTCCCTGATTCAGGAAGTCCGTAAGCTTATGACGCGTGAGGCATCATCCCGTGGCTATCAGGCCAGCGGCCCCCTCAGCCCGGGGTCGCCTGATTTTCCTATTTCAGAGCAACAGCAGGTATTTAAACTAGTGTCCGCGGAGGAAATTGGGGTGAGCCTGACCCCTTTAGGAATGATGTTTCCCAATAAGTCACAGTCTATGGTCATTGGCATGGGACTGAAAATGCCAAGCTGGACGCAAGCTGAAATCTGTGCCCACTGCAGCCTGCAGAAAACTTGCCCCTACAAAGCGCATGCCTGAGCGCACAGGGGAGGTAAAACCTAAATTGGAAAGAGTATGACGACTTATATGATTGATTTCGAGCCAGTAGGTCGGCGGGAGAAATGCCCTGCTGACCAATCGCTCCTGGACTGTGCACGCCGACTAGGCGTGGATATAGTTAGCATATGTGGGGGTAGGGGAATGTACGGCTGCTGCAAGGTGCAGGTAGTGGCTGGGCGTGTCTCGGAGCCAACCCGTAGTGAACGGCACTACCTTTCATCGGAGGAACTAGAGGAAGGCTACCGCCTAGCTTGCCAGACCTATCCACTCAGTGATTTGAAACTGCGTGTGCCCGCGGAATCGATGACCGCTCCGCAGCGCACCCAGGTGGAAGGGTTAGAGGTCACCGTTCGCCCGGAGCCACTGGTTAAGGCCTGTTATGTTAAGTTGTCAAGTCCGACTCTCTCGGACTTGCGAGCCGACGCTGACCGTCTAATAGAAGCGCTGGAGCAGCAGCACCAAGTATGCTGCAATACCATTGACATTGAGGTCTTGCGGGACCTTCCCCCCCAACTCCGGTCTTGGGATTGGGAGGCTCAGGCTTCGGTGCGAGGTGAAGAGGTGGTAGCTCTCGGCCCCTGGCCTCGTCGCCAACTAGGTCTGGCTATTGACCTGGGAACTACTAAGATCGCCGGCTATCTGGTTGATTTGAGCAGCGGCCAGACTTTAGCTGCTAAAGCTATCATGAATCCCCAGATTGCCTATGGAGAGGATGTCATATCTCGTATGGCTTCCGTGAGAGGGTCACCAGCTGAAGCGAAACGGCTGCAGGGGCTGGTTGTGGAAGCCTTGAACCAATTAGCTGTTGATTCGTGTGCTCAGGTTGACGCCAAGCCGGAGGAGATTGTTGAAGTGGTGGTGGTTGGCAATACCGCTATGCATCATCTCTTTCTTCGTTTGCCGGTGGAGCAACTGGGCGTTGCCCCGTATGTGCCTGCAATTAGAGACTCACTGGATATCAAAGCTCGTGATGTAGGGCTTCATGTTGCACCGGGGGCCTATGTCCATTTATTGCCTAACATCGCTGGCTTTGTGGGAGCTGACCATGTTGCCATGTTACTGGGTACTGAGGTCTGGCAGTCTGAAGGAACAGTGCTGGTGCTGGATATCGGTACCAATACTGAGATATGCCTGGTGAACGGCGGTGACATGACCAGTCTTTCCTGCGCCTCTGGTCCAGCTTTCGAAGGGGGACACATTAAGTGCGGCATGCGAGCTGCTGAAGGAGCTATAGAACACTTGAGGCTAAAAGAAAGCCAGGTTGATTATCACACTATCGGGGCAACCCCGCCGGTGGGTCTTTGCGGTTCCGGTATCCTGGATGCTCTGGCCCAGCTTTACCTGATTGGGGTAGTGGATAGGGGTGGCAGGATGGGCGTTGACCACCCGCGAGTACGCGTACTGGAGGGAGAACGGGAGTTTGTTCTAGTCAGTGAAGAGGAGCGCAGTGGAGGCGGAGCAATCACCATCACCCAGCACGATATCAGAGAGTTGCAGCTGGCCAAGGGAGCCATATGCACTGGTGTTCAGACGCTGTTAGAAGCGAAAGACCTCTCTGAGGAGGAAGTCAATCAGGTAATTATCGCAGGGGCTTTCGGAACTTACATTGATATGGCTAGTGCGGTGATAATTGGCATGTTGCCATCACTGCCTCTGGACCACTTCCGGCAGGTGGGAAACGCTGCCGGGATGGGAGCTAAGCTAGCCCTCATCTCACGCAGCAAGCGAGCCGAGGCGCAAGCGCTAGCCCATCGTGTCAACTACATCGAGTTGGCTGCTACGCCTCACTTCGTGCGGACTTTCGTTCAAGCTAATTACATAGGAGCATGTAAGATAGTTCATGGCAAGAGGGAGGAAATAAATTAATGAACACCAGAGTATCAAGTGCTACGAAAGAGGTGGTTATTGGCGATGGTTGGCCAACAGTGCTTATCGGTGAGCGTATCAATCCTGCCGGCAAGAAAAAACTGGCTGAGGCTCTGAAGGCAGGCAATCTGGAGATTGTCCGCCGGGAAGCTCTGGCTCAAGCACAGGCTGGGGCAGACATTCTTGACATTAATGTAGGTACATTCGGTGTGGACGAGGTAATTCTGCTTCCCCAGGCAGTGCAGGAGGTGATGGATGCAGTAGACCTACCGTTATGCCTTGACAGTGCCAACCCTGACGCTTTAGCAGCAGCTCTCAAGGTCTATAAGGGTAAGCCCGTCATTAATTCGGTCACTGGTGAAGAGCACTCTCTAGCTAAGGTTCTGCCCTTGGTCAAGGGATATGGAGCAGCAGTGATTGCTTTGGTGCAAGACGATGAAGGTACCCCAAAAGATTCAGAGCGGCGGATAGCCATCGCCCATAAGATAGTAGAGCGGGCTGAGGCAGCCGGTATCTCTCGCCAGGACATCATCATTGATTGTCTGGCTTCCGCTGTAGGAGCCGATACTGACTCTGGATTGGTGGTTATAGAGACTATTCGCCGGGTTAAGGCTGAATTGGGAGTGAACCTGACGCTGGGAGCTAGCAACGTCTCTTTTGGCTTGCCTGATCGTGACCTGCTTAATAGTGCCTTTGTAGCTATAGCTATTGCCGCAGGTGCGCCTTGCCTCATTGTGGATGTAGCCAAAGTACGTCCAGCTGTTCTAGCTGCCGACCTAATTCTAGGTCACGATAAATATGCCAGACGTTACATCGAAGCTTACCGCCAGGGTAGAATTGCTAGTAATTCATAATATAAATAAGTTAGGTGATCATCCCAGTCTATTCTAATTGAAAAATGAGCCTGAACAAAAGGGTTTCAGGCAACCCGGTCAGCAAATCTTGAGATTTGTTGAAAGAGATTGGAACGAGCATTCACCATCCTTTCTGCAAATTGATTATCGCTCATTTGATTGGCGATTTTCTCCAGCTCTTTAAAGGTAATTCCTAGGCGCAAGCAAGTCTCAGCCTAGGACAATGATTTCAGCTTTCCGTAAGGTGTCATCACCTCTTCATAAGGATAAGTCTTCCTGATCTTGCCTTTGGGGTCAATAATAGGGACAGGGAAGAAACAGGGACGGTGGAAATTAATACAGGGATTGAAGAAGTCTTCGTTGAACACATTAATCCGTTCTAGCACAGCTCTGGGGGATATAAGCATATCCTAACTGCTTACGCACCACGGAGCCATTCTTAGAC
>CAZQBR010000048.1:0-9903 GCA_964591975.1 uncultured Dehalococcoidales bacterium | reverse complement strand
CCCTCAGAATGACACCAAGGCGAATGGTTACCCTCCAAGTATTCCCTGTAGGCTTTGTCAATTTCATATGCTGGTATGATGCCTTGGCGCAAAACCACAGGAACTTCACTTGTAACATCTACTATGGTCGATTCGCTGCCGCCAGGGCATCCGCCTCCATCAATAATAAGATCAACTTTGTCTCTCAGTTGCTGTTTGGCTTCGTCAGCAGTTAAAGTCGCTGGCTTGCCACTGATGTTAGCACTGGTTCCGATTATTGGATTTCCCAAACATCGAATAAGAGCCAGACAAACAGGATGCTCAGGAATGCGCACTGCTATGCTGGACTCTCTAGCAAGATAGGCAGGTAATGAATCTGCCTTGGGTAGAACTAGGGTCAAGCCGCCAGGCCAAAAATGCCTTGCCAGGAACCGTGCAATCCCTGATATCGGTTCAGCCACAGCAGTTAATTGAGACATATCAGCGATGAGCAGCGGGAAAGCTAGCTGCCTAGGTCGCTTCTTTACCTCATAAATTCTCTTCACAGCCTTGGGTTTGAAAGCGTCAGCTCCTAAAGCGTAAACTGTATCAGTAGGAAAAACGACTATCCCGCCCTGTTTAAGAATTTTAATCCCATTTTCTACCTGCTCTTGTAGAGAATTCATTTTTCTTGACGCTAGTATAGCAGAATGGTAAGCTAACTTATATCATAACGTTATCCCAACATGGAAAACGAGCTACAGAGCCACCGAATTACTGCTAGCGATGATGCTGAAGTATCTGCCTATCTAGAGATCGCTAGGGAATTGCATGGCGAGCAACCTGTGGTTGAGCTTAAGCCTCCATCAGGCAAACGTGAAACCATAGTGTTGATTGATTTTGGTTCTCAATATAGCATGCTCATTGCTAGACGTGTACGAGAATGCCACGTTTATTGTGAGCTTGTGCCTTATGACACTCCCTGGGAGAAAATAGCCTCTCTTAACCCGCGAGGCTTTATCCTCTCAGGGAGTCCAGCTAGCGTTTATGACTCTGGGGCTCCTTTGGCTTTATCTTACATTTATGAGAGCCATCTGCCGGTAATGGGCATTTGCTATGGGATGCAAGCTATGGTCTATCAGTTAGGGGGTGAAGTTGCCTCAGGAGCAAAACATGAGTATGGTCACGCTATCCTACATATAAGCAGCGAAACCTGCCCTCTTTTTGCTGGTCTTTCCCCCTCCCTCCCTGTATGGATGAGCCACGGTGACCAAATAATACAAATGCCCCCTGGCTTTAAAGCTCTGGCTTATACCGAAAACTCACCGTTTGCCATTATAGGCAACGATAGTGGTCTTTTCGGGCTACAGTTTCACCCTGAAGTAAGTCATACACCACAAGGAAAGGCTATATTCCAGAACTTCCTATATCGAGTATGTGGCTGCCAGGGCAACTGGACATCAGCTAATTTCATAGCCGAGAGCGTAGATAAAATCAGAGAGCAAGTGGGCGATGGGAGAGTCGTCTGCGCCCTTTCTGGAGGCGTTGATTCAGCAGTAACTGCTACCCTTGTTGACCATGCTATTGGCAATAAGTTAACTTGCCTTTTTATCAATAATGGCTTATTGCGACGTGAGGAACCAGAAAGGGTGCTTACTATCTTCAAACGCAACCTCAAGATGGATATAGTTTATGTGGATGCTACTGACAGATTCCTGGAGCAACTTAAGGGGATAATAGACCCAGAGGCAAAGCGGCAACTGATAGGGAATGAATTTATCGAAGTTTTTGAAGAGGAAGCAGCTAAATTAGGCAAGGTTGATTTTCTTGCTCAGGGCACTCTTTATCCTGATGTTATCGAAAGCACTTCTGCTCAAACCAAAGCTTCAGCCAAGATAAAGAGTCACCACAATGTTGGTGGCTTACCAACCAAAATGAGGTTCGCTCTTATTGAGCCGCTAAGGTATTTATTTAAGGATGAAGTTCGGGAGGTGGGACTGGCTCTGGGGCTGCCGGAAGACATGATTTGGCGACAACCATTCCCCGGACCAGGATTAGCCATTCGCATCATTGGTGAAGTGACTGAGGATAAGCTGGAGATACTTCGAGCCGCTGATTGGGTTGTGATGAACGAGATTAAAAAGGCTAAGCTTTATCACCAACTATGGCAAAGCTTTGCTGTGCTTACTGATGTCAAGAGCGTTGGCGTCATGGGCGACTACAGAACTTATGGCTATTTGATAGCGGTCAGAGCGATAAATAGCGAGGATGCCATGACTGCTGATTGGGCACGCTTGCCCTATGATCTCTTGGCTAGGATTTCCGACCGCATAGTTAACGAAGTACCTAATGTCAACCGCGTGGTTTACGATGTTACTAGTAAGCCACCTGCAACTATAGAGTGGGAATAAGTGCTCAGCCTGGTGTCATTCCGAGGGTCCTTCGCTACTGCCATTCTGAGCCGAAGGCGGAGAATCTCACACCTAGGGGAGGCTCCGCACAGAACTCAGAGGGTGACACAGGATAGCTGAACACTTGCGAGTGAGAGCGAAATAAGATTAAAAGGAGGCAAAGATGAATTATCCTTTTGAAGAAAGGGGTGATGAACAGATGGCAATAGAGGACGATTTGGAGATGCTCCGTGAGGATTTAATAGGCGAACTGCAAGCCATAAATCAGTATCAGGAGCACATAGGGAGCCTGGAAAGTGAAGAGGCCGTGACTACACTGGAGCATATCATCGAAGAGGAAAAGGAACATGTTGCTGAGTTGCTTAGATTAATTCAGAATTTTGACCCTGTCCAGGCTGAGAAATTAAAGAAAGAGATTTTGTAAAAATGGCGAACAAAACTAAGTTAAAGGGAGTAAAAAAGAACAGAGGCAAACATAAGAAAAAAAAGCGATAGCTATGAGATTACCTCCAAATCTTGTTCAACCATAGAAGAGGTAACTCATTTAAGTTGCAGAAGTCGTGGGCACATATATTTTATTGGCGCGGGCAAAGATTTACGACAGGAAAGTCTGGCAAGTGCCTCATTTGTGGGCATAGAACTGTGTGTTGGGAACATCGCTACATGGCCTCAGGATATGCTGATTTCATCATGCGCATTCGTAAAGAGCAGAATTTAGACCCTGTAACAGAGAAAAGTCAATTATGAAAATATTAATTATTGGTGCTGGGGGGAGAGAACACACCTTAGCCTGGAAGATTGCCCAAAGTCCTAGGGTGGAGAAGGTTTTTGTCGCCCCGGGGAATGCTGGCACAGCGCTTATAGCTGAAAATTTAACTATTAAGCCTACTGATATAGAAGCCTTAGGCAAGGTAGCTAAAGATAAAGGCGTTGATTTAGCTGTTGTTGGGCCTGAAGTGCCATTAACTTTGGGCATAGTGGATTATTTTGATAGCTTAGATATCCCTATTTTCGGTCCCACTAAAGCAGCTACTCAGATAGAATCAAGCAAAGTTTTCGCCAGAAACTTGATGGAGAAATATGGTATTCCCTGCGCTAAAGGCGCTATTTTCTCCTCTTATCCTGAGGCTCGTAAATATCTTGAAGACCTACAGCCACCTGTTGTCATTAAAGCGGATGGGTTGGCTGCTGGCAAAGGCGTGATTATCGCTAACTCTATGCCGGAGGCTAATAAGGCTCTAAGTGATATTATGGAAGCAAAAACTTTCGGCTCCGCGGGGGATAAGGTGATAATTGATGAGTGCCTTAGAGGCCGAGAGGTAAGCCTCATAGCTTTTACCGATGGCAAAACAGTCTCACCTATGCTTCCTGCTTGTGACTATAAGAAAATCTGGGACACCGACCAAGGTCTCAACACCGGTGGTATGGGAAGCTATTGTCCCCCAGGGTTTTTCTCTACCGAGCTCGTAGAGAAGGTTACCAATACCATTTTGCTGCCAACAGTGAAAGCGATGGCTAAGGAAGGAATGCCTTACAAAGGGGTGCTTTACGCCGGGTTAATGTTCATCGATGGGGAGCCAGTGGTGCTGGAATTCAATGCACGCTTCGGCGATCCCGAAACTCAAGTCATCTTGCCCCTTCTTAAAACTGACCTGGTAGACATACTTTTAGCAGTAATTCAAGGCAATCTTGGCCAGTTAACCACAGAGTGGAGCCCTGAGGCTTGCGTTGGAGTGGTTATGGCCTCAGCCGGTTATCCCGGAAGCTATAAAACAGGCCTTCCTATACAAGGCTTGGATAAGTTTGTCGCTAAAAGCGACAAAAAAAAGAACTTAAGAAAAGGTTACAATCAATTTTCGGCTAAAGCCGAAAAAGATATGCTAATTTTCCACGCTGGAATTAGATTGGGGGATAATGGCATAATCTATACCAACGGTGGGCGAGTGCTCACTGCAGTAGGAAGAGGCAAGGACATAGCTGAAGCTCGAGAAAAGGTTTATCGTAACTTGCCTGATATTTACTTTGAAGGCTGTTATTATAGGAAGGATATCGCTTTGAGGGAGATAGATAAAAGAGGATAAACTCTAAATCCTAAGCACCAAACCCTAAAAGAAAATCAAAAGGCAAAAGTAAAAATGCAAAATGACAGGGCAAAATTTAAAAATCAGTTTAGTAAAGCCTTTTTGCATCTTGAATTGTAATTTTAATTTTTTATCTTTGATTTTTGATATTTGTTAGAATTTGTTTAGAGTTTAGAGATTAGAATTTAGGATTTGTTTAGCAATGGCGCTAGTAGGCATAGTCATCGGGAGTAAAACGGATGCTGAGCTAATACAGCCAGCATTGGACATGCTAAAGCAATTGGGCATCGATTATGAGCTTTCCATTATCTCAGGTCATAGAAATCCAGAGAGGCTAAGGGAATATGGCTTGAAAGCAGAAAAGCGAGGCTTTGAGGTTATTATCGCCGCTGCTGGCAGAGCTGCTCATCTCCCTGGCATCCTGGCTAGCTGGACAACGCTACCTGTGATTGGCGTTCCCTTGCCTACTAGCGAGCTAAAGGGCATAGATGCTTTGCTCTCTATAGCTCAGATGCCTGGGGGAGTTCCAGTAGCCTGTGTTGGCATTGGCAAGAGTGGCGCCAAAAACGCTGCTTTGCTTGCCGCCCAGATTCTAGGCACGGAACACGAAGAAATAAGAGAAGCCTATTGCAGGTATAGAAAGGAGCTAGCAAAGAGATAGCATGATTGAGCGTTATTCCAGACCACAGATGAAGAAAATATGGTCCGAGGAGGATAAGTTTGACCAGTGGCTTAAGGTGGAAATAGCTGTTTGTGAAGCTTGGGCTGAACTCGGCGAAATTCCCCAAGAGGCTATGCCCAAAATAAGGAAGGCTGGTTACAGACTGGAACGCATGGCTGAATTTCTAAAAGTGACTCACCATGATATGACAGCCTTTACTAGTTCAGTGGCTGAAAGCCTTGGTGAGGAATCCCGTTTTATCCATCTCGGTCTTACTTCTTCAGACGTTATAGATACTGCCCTGGGCTTACAATTAACCCAAGCAGCTAGTATCTTAGAGCAAGACTTGGCTAGACTTATTCCCGTCTTAGAGAATAAAGCTGTGGAGCATAAATATACTATTATGATTGGGCGGACCCATGGTGTTCATGCTGAGCCAACCACCTTTGGTTTGAAGATAGCCCTGTGGACTGAGGAGGTGAGGCGCAATGCTCAAAGGCTGGCTGAAGCTAAAAGGATTATCTCTGTGGGTAAAATATCGGGGGCGGTAGGCACCTATGCCACTGTGCCTCCTCAGATTGAGAAAATAGCCTGCGAAAAATTAGGACTCGCGCCAGCTCCAATATCAAGCCAGATAATCCAGCGCGACCGCCATGCCCAATTCGTAACCACTTTAGCTATAATTGCCAGTTCCTTGGAGAAATTCGCCACTGAAATAAGAAGCCTCCAGCGAACTGAAATCCTCGAACTGGAGGAGCCTTTCGAAGCAGGGCAAACTGGCTCTTCGGCGATGCCTCATAAGCGGAATCCTGAGCTTTGTGAACGCATTTGTGGGCTTGCTAGATTAATAAGAGGCTATGCCTCGACCTCTATGGAAAATATCGCCCTATGGCATGAGCGTGATATTAGCCATTCCTCTACAGAGAGAATTATCCTGCCTGATTCTTGCTTAGCATTAGACTACATGTTATCCATATTCACCTCAGTGATGAAAGGACTCAAAGTTTATCCTGAAAATATGCGTCATAACCTTGAGCTTACCCAAGGGTTAATCTTCTCTCAAAGAGTGCTGCTCGCTTTAATAGAGAAAGGTCTACCACGAGAAGAAGCCTATAAAATGGTGCAAGACAACGCCATGAAAGCATGGCAGGAGAAGAGGAGCTTTCTGGATTTGCTCAAGGCGGATAAGCGAATAGCAACCCATCTGACCGAAGACGAGCTAGAATCTATCTTTGACTATAATTATTACCTGAAATATGTAGATAGCATCTTTGAACGGTTAGGGCTAAGCAAGGCAAGGAAGGTGGAGCAAGCTGAAGTAGAAAGCTTAGCCCCACATGCCATTTAGCATAGGTTAAATATGTCTGTTTTATTACAAACCAATTTACCACTTCCCTTATTCCGCCATGGCAAGGTGAGAGATGTTTACGATTTAGGCGATAAACTCCTTATAGTATCCACTGACCGCATCTCTGCCTTTGATGCTGTCTTGCCTTGCGGCATTCCTGACAAAGGAAAGGTTCTTAACCAGCTTTCCGCTTTCTGGTTTGAAAAGACAGCCCATATCGTCCCTAATCATCTCATCAAGGTAATTAATAGCAATGTCATCCTGAATGAAGTGAAGAATCTCTTGAATTATTCTGGGGAGTTACCTGATTGCCTTGCAGGTCGCTCTATGATTGTGGCTAAAGCTGAACGTATCCCTGTAGAATGCATCGTTCGGGGTTATCTATCTGGTTCAGCATGGGCAGAATATAAGGAGACCGGCAAGGTTGGCAATATCCACTTGCCATCAGGAATGGAAGAAAGTGAGGAATTGCCCCAACCTCTCTTTACTCCTACTACTAAAAGCGATACTGAGCATGACCGCCCTCTAAATGAGCAGGACATAAAGAACCTCGGCATTAAAGAACTAATTGAAGATTTAGAAGAAAAAAGCTTGCTCATCTACTGCTATGCTCGGGATTATGCTAGAAACAAAGGCATAATAATTGCCGATACTAAGTTTGAGTTCGGCCACATCAACGATAAGTTAGCGCTCATTGATGAGTTACTAACACCAGACTCATCTCGCTTTTGGGATGCTAGCCAATATGAAGTTGGCCACTCCCAACGTAGCTTTGATAAACAGCCGGTTCGTGACTGGCTTTTAGCTTCAGGATGGAACAAGGAGCCTCCGGCACCCACATTGCCACCAGAGGTAATCGAGGCCACAACCCAGCGGTATGATAAAATCCATGAATTGTTTACAGGTAAGGAATTGGCAACAGATGTATCTGGCTAAAATTTACATTACTTTAAAGCCTACGGTGAACGACCCTCAAGGCTTAACTATAAAAGGGGCATTACATAATTTAGGTTTTACCGAGGTAACAAGCGTTCGGGCTGGCAAATATATGGAGGTCAAAATAGAGGGGAACGACTACGATAAAGCTCAGCAGCAATCGAACGAGATGTGTCGCAAATTATTAGCTAATCCTGTCATTGAGAATTATGCCTTTGAGTTAGAGGAAATCTAAATTATCTTATCAGAGAGATGGACTGGGGCAGTATATTCAGCATCGTAATGGGTGCATTAGTAGCCATTGGATTGTCTTTGGCCCTTCGCAAGAGAAAGAAAGCTGGTCTCCTGAAGAGAGAAGAATTTTGCCAGCATCTTGAGGAAACCGGAGTGGAAGGCTCTCTGCTAGAAAAAGGCAACGACCAAGAAAAGATAGGGCTGAGCCGCTTCTCAGGGCAAAGACCAGAGGGAACCATAAAGCTGAAATATGGGAATATAGATTTGGTAAATGTTACCAGCGTAACTAGCCAGTATGGGACGAGCTACTTCCTAGATTACTTGGTGAAGAGTCCAAACATAACGGAGAAGCGGCTACCCAAGAAAACTAAGTTAATTAGAAAGAGGAGTCAGCTTTTTTGGGGCAAGGAAGTAGCTATTGAATGGAGGGGGGATGAATCCTTAGCGCAAAGCCTTAATTTCGACTATAACCTCAAAGATAAACTGCTGCAGTCTGATGCTAAAAATTTCAGAGGAAATATTTGGATATTCCCTGAGCCCAAGCATGGGTATACTAGAATAAGGACTGCTTATTCCCTTCTTTCTCCAGAGGCATTCAAGTCAATAGATGTTATTGCAAAACACATTAAATCATGGTAAAAACTGCCAGAGTCAATACTGTCAGTTACTAAGAGCCCACCTAAAAAGAAGCCATTCAATAGTTACTGTGCCAGCTTTCGTCTACTTCACTGGCTTCAAGCTTGGTATGCCACGGAGTCCCATGAGCATTGGCTAATTGGTTTAGGCTTTCAAGCCTTTTGACCACAGTGGTCTCTAAGAATTTCAATCGCTCTTGTTTGGAGCTAGCCTGAGCAGCCTCTTGCCACAAGGCACGCCCGGCTAAGAAGCCTGAAGCCCCTGCTCGACAGGCTATCTCTACCTCTCGATAAAAGAGGTCAAAGTTTACTCCAGCGCTGAGTATGACCCAGGGAACCTCGCTTGCATCATTAAGCTGGTGGCAAAGGTCTAACAGTCTACCCTCGTTTTTCTCATACTCGAGGTCGGCGGGAAACTCAGCCTTACGCACATCAATGGGGAATGCTGTAATTTGCTTTGCTGTTTCCACAACTACTTGCGGCTTAATTTTGGCAAAATTTTGGGGATCGCTCTCTGTGGCCTCCACCTTATAGCTAACTGGCTCAACTATAAAAGGCATGTCTTCCTTTAGACAATCGTCTGCCAATTTCTTCACTATATCTAATTGCTTTCCAGCGACACCAGCATCAGGGCGATAATAAAGCAGAAGCTTAGCTGCTGTTGCTCCCATCCTCCTTATTTTCCTCACGTTCCAATCCGGCAATAAATCAGTGACCCTTGCCTCTGCTTCACCTGAATAACCACTTTCTTCTAGACTCACGAGCAGTCCTGTATTTTTAGGTAAGACACCAGCGGAAATCGCCTGCCCTGCTCCATAAATAGGATCAAGAAGAATAGCACTGGCATGAGGAGCTAAAATTCGGCAGAGGTCTAGCTTGAAATCTACCATGGCCTGGTAGCTGACACTGTCAGGATGTGTTTCGTCAAGCATTCTCATCAATGAGCCTCTGTGGTCAAGAGCACACATCGCCATGATGCCTTTATCGTTGGCCAACTGTTGCAAGCCCCTTATTTTGCCTATAGATAAGCTCTTCATATTCCTAAGCAGCTAATACCTTCACTAATTGTAGTAAGTTATTATCTAGTTCCTTTCTACTTTCCCATGTCTCCCTTAATGGCGTAAAAGCTATTTCCCCTTTCGATTCCCCAACCATGTAACCCGTTTTTCCTGTAGCTAAAGCATCCACAGCCGCCGCTCCTAATTTACTGGCTAAGATCCTGTCTCTAGCTGTGGGTGAACCACCTCTCTGTATATGCCCCAAGACACAAATTCGGTATTCCAATCTCAGCCTTTCCCATACCTGCTGAGCAACTTGAAAGACACCTCCTGCCTCGTCTCCTTCAGCAACTACCACAATAGAGGATTTCTTGCCTTTCTTGAAATTACGCCTTATATCAAGGCAGAGTTCTTCTATTTTTGTCTCTGTTTCGGGAATCAGAATATTCTCAGCTCCGCCAGCAATCCCTACGTCTAAAGCAATGAAGCCTCTGTCTCTCCCCATGACCTCAATAAAAAAGGGCCGCTGTAAAGACCCTGCAGTATCCCTGATCTTATCTATGGCATCTAAAGCTGTGTTTATAGCCGTATCGAAGCCAATAGCATAATCAGTCCCATAAACATCGTTATCTATAGTCCCG
>CAZQBR010000047.1:0-9990 GCA_964591975.1 uncultured Dehalococcoidales bacterium | reverse complement strand
TCAAGTTATTTGAAAGAAGATCAGATATACCTAAAAGCTTTGAGATGATAGAGGAAGAGTGCAGTGTTTGCCAAGTTATCGGGGTAGCACGATATTCTGAGAAAGCTGTAGCTGCAGTGAAGGAGGAATTAACTGCTTGCCCTGTGGGTTGTTTCTCATTGGGCATGTGTATCCTTCCTGAACGTCTCAATGATTCTGCTGGTAAATGGGGGAAGACTCCTGAAGCTGGACTAAAGCAAGTTGGAGATAGAATGGTAATCGAGAAAGGTAGATTTGAGGCGATGGGAGTAGCGCCACTTGAGATGATATCCGTTGCGCCGGATGTTGTGCAAGTATGGGCGCTTCCATCTCACATGGAAAGTTTTGCTTATGCTAGTGTTTGGGATGGTGGCGATAAGCTGGAATTAAGCACGAATGGGCATGGCGCCAGTTGTAATGAGGTCTTAACAGTCCCCTACCTTACCGGTAAGACAAGGCTAGCTATTGCAGACCAAGGCGACCGATGGCACGGATTTGCTACCGAAGAGGAGATGATACTAGGTTGCTCTCTTGCAGAACTGGAGAGACTCGCTGCTAATCTGGAGGAATCTATGCAGAATATATACTATCCACGTAGTTATAAACCCCTCCAGCTAACATACAACCCCAAATTTTCAGCAAGAACGTATCAAGGAACTGTGTAAAGGAATATGCGCAACAAGGCTAGCTCTGGGCTACAAGCTCTTAAGGAACATGTCCAGCAGCTAGCCTATTACCAAACCGCCCGTCTTCAAATTTTAGCTTCTCACTAAAAGGTTCTATATAGTAAAAACGAAAGGAGATTATAACAAAGATGAAGCTAGCTAGTTTTAGAAACCATGATGGAGAAACACGCATCGGCCTCAAAATGGGAGACAGACTTGCCGACCTGACTGCAGCCTTTGAAAAGTATCTTGTGGAGGAGAAGAGTGTGCTCCCACAAAGTGCCCTGGAGGCTGCCGATGTTAGAATGCCCACTTCCATGTTGGCCCTGATCCAGAGGGAGGAGGAAGGGCAGGCAGACCTGCAAGATATTGATGTCTACCTGAATAAAGCTGCCAAGGGTGGAAGGCTCATGTATGCGCCTAGTGGGGCGAAGATAACTTATGAATTAGAAGAGGTAAAACTGCTTAAGCCTCTCCAGCCGAGGAGGTGCTTTAATATGGGCCATAACTATCCAGTATATGCCCAAATGGGTGACTTAGTTTTCCCATATGAGGGTACGGTCGCTAGTTTCATGGTGACACCGGAGTCGACCATTGGTCCGGAGGGCATCATTGAGTGGCCACTTTCTGCAAAAGAAGTTTGCTTGGAGTTAGAACTCGGCGTTATCCTTGGGAAGACCGGAAAGCGTATCTCACAGGCCAATGCACTTGACTACGTTTTCGGGTATACCGTAGTAAATGATGTCACGGGTTGGGATATCATGGCGAGAGGTATAGGAAAAGGAAGAGAGGGTTTGCCGGGTTTCTACTACGTATTGATGTCTAAGAGCATAGACAGCTTCCAGCCCATAGGGCCCTACATAGTGCTGAAGGACGAAATCCCTGACCCCCAGAATATTGCTGGAGAACTCAGGATAAACGGTGCTCCCCAGATTAAAGGCACTACCAAAGAGATGCTGCTATCAGTTGCGGGAATACTTGAATACCATACCCAGGATATTACTTTCTACCCAGGAGATGTTATTGCCACAGGGGGAATGGGGTCAGAAGGGGTAGTGCCACATGCCTTCGTTAAGCCCGGCGATATAGCGGAGGCAGAACTAGACAAGATCGGTGTTCTCAAGAACTACGTACACTGACTACTAAGCTAGAGTAGCCAACCTTGGACGGAATCCAGGTAGGGTTGATTTTTTCCTCGGACGTGAGGGAAATTTTGGAGATTTCCGATCGCATACTAATAATGCTTACAGGACTAATCGTTAGCGGAGTTTTGCCTCAAGAAGTCCTAGAGCAGGGATTGCTTGATCTAATGCTAGGAGTAGAAGGTGGGTAATATGTATAATTTCAAGGACAAAGTAGCTTTCGTCACAGGTGCGGGTCGCAGGCGTGGTCTTGGGTATGATACCGCCGTGCGCTTTGCTAGGGAGGGGGCAAACGTTGTGGTGAGTAGTAAATTTCGCCCGCCAGAGCAATTTCCCGAAGAGGAGAAACTATTAGGCTGGAAGGGGATCGCTAGCGTTGTCGAGGAGATTGAAGCACAGGGTGTACGGGGGCTCGCTGTCACCGCTGATACTACTGACGGGAAGCAGGTTCAAGATATGGTGGACAAGGTCGTCGCTGAATTTGGGCGTATTGACATCTTCGTTGCCAATGCAGGGACGGCTCTTTTCAACCGCGACATGCTCACGTGTACGGAAGAGGATTGGCGCCGCATCATAGACATCAATCTTACAGGTGCCTTCTTGTCCTGCCAAGCCGTGGCTAGACACATGGTTGAGCGGGGTGAAGGTGGGGCAATAATCCTCATTGCTTCAACAGCAGGGAAGATGGCAGAGGCACATCTTGGGGCCTATTGCCCTTCGAAGGCTGGAGTGATCGCCTTGGGTAAGGTCTTAGCCATAGAGTTGGTCGAGCATAATATCCGAGTAAATACCGTTTGTCCAGGGCATTTCACCACAAATCTGCTCGCAGGCCAGCCAGCGTTCGAATTGGCACGCAAGAAGGGCATTGAGGTAGCTGAAGCTTCGAACGAGATACTCAAGGACTCGTATATACGGAGAATCCTTATGAAGCGTATCGGCTATCCCAGAGAGCTGGCCAACGTTGTCGTTTTCCTTGCTTCGGATGAAGCCAGTTTCATAACGGGGCAAGCCTACAACGTGGATGGAGGGTATCAAATTTCCCCTTAGGGGGTTTCCGGAGCACACTTGTTTTCCCACCGGAATTCCCTCTCTAGACTCTCTCAAGATATTGATGCCAGCCAAATAGTCAATCGGGGCTTTAATTTACCAGGTTTCCTACTTTCACAGAGGTTTAATCTATGGGATCAGTCGTCATGGTGAGTCCTCATTGCCCAATCCCAAAGCTAACTCTCACAGAGAGACACCCTCAAGGGGATATTTTAGGAATGGACCTATCGGTTGAAATGTGTCAGGACACTTGACCAAAGTAATATAATAGGCTCCAGGCAAAACTTCACTACCCGGCCCCCAGTGTGCTTTCGAAAATACGTCCATCACTCCTAAATCATGTGATACTACATGGCCGAAAACATAGTCAAGTGCATTGGTTTGAGATACACGCGTTCCCCTCTTTCCCATTATCACGCCAAGTTCTAGTTCTGTGCAAACTACCTTTCCCGATCTTGGGTTTGCTTCGTCATTTGCGTTCCTCGCAATGACATTCCTTTCTATACGCCGCCAAAATTCTTCTCATATGACGCAGAGAAAGGTCCAACAACTCAGCCGCTTTCCTGTCAGTCATTTCCTCCGTCTCCACTTGATTTAATATCACTAATCTCTTCTGTTCTTTCTTGCTTAGCTATCACCATCTCCTTCATAGGGTGACATTTTCTCAGAACAATTAGAGGGTGACAAAATAGAAAAACATAAGCACAAACCACTGACAATTAGAATCTATGCTGTTATAATTTAACGAAATATTAAGGGAGTTATAGGTATGTTAGATAATGCAGTCTATGGATTAAAGGATAAAGTAGCTATCGTGACTGGTGGTGGTGCTGGAATTGGTAAGGGAATAGCCCTAGAGATGGCTAAGGCAGGTGCTGGTGTGGTTATTGCTGAGATGAATTCGGAGAGAGCTGAGACCACAGTAAATGAGATTAAAGCTATGGGTAATAGGGCATTTACAGTTGTCACCGATGTTACAAGGAGCGAACAGGTAAATAATATGGTGCAACAAACGCTGCAGGAATTCGGCACTATTGATATTCTTGTCAATAATGTTGGCGGTATCCTTGGTGTAAAGGGTGGGATGCCATTTCTGGAAGCAAGCGAGGACTTCTGGGATAGTATTATAAATATAAATCTAAAGGGCAGTTTCCTATGTACTAAGGCTTTTACTAAAGTAATAATTGACCAAAAGAAGAAAGGCAGCATTGTCAATATATCCTCTCTTGCAGACAGAGTTCCCTGGCCATCAGTAGTGGGATATGGAGTGGCTAAATCAGGGGTTACTAGCTTCACAACGACCATGGCAGTAGAGTTGGGCAAATATAATATTCGAGTGAATGCCGTTGCTCCTGGTCGTATTCAAACACCACTTAGTGCTGAGCTTTACCGCGATATGCCTGAAGTACGACAAGCACAGCTCAAATCAATACCCTTGGGGCACTTTGGAACCCCCGAAGATGTCGGCAGAGTCGTTGTTTTTTTGGCTTCCGAGGCTGCCGGGTATGTCTCAGGAGCTACCATTGTTATTAGTGGTGGGCTGACCCACCTTTTCTAGAAGTAGCTTCAGTGTGTTGCCAATTCTAATAAAGAAAGGAGATTAATTATGGCAAAAGAGTTATCCAAAGAGGAGCTTCTAAACAAAGTTGCGGAGGCAGCATCGAAATGTGAGAGGGAAGTTCACGGTTGCGGGCGTTGTACACTGTCAGCTTTGATGGAGTACTTTGAGCTGGGAGATAAAGCAAGCGCAGATTTGATTTTGAAAGGGGTTTTGCCGCTGTCTGGTGGGATCGCCCAGACACGCAATACTTGTGCCGCGTTACTTGGTGGGTTGATGGCGATAGGCATGGTTTTTTTCCCGGGCAAGCTAGAGGAAGCAGAGTTGGATGACATCAAAGCAGCTATGGCACTGGGTAAGCAATATTATCGTAAGTTCGAAAAAGAAGTTGGGAATGTTCGCTGTTTTGATATCCGAGATGTCGGGCTGGGGCGTGTATTTGATACCACCGACCCGGACGAGTATGACAAATTTGTGAAGGCTGGTGCCTATGAGTTATGTGGCAAGGTATGTGGCAAAGCTGCCCGTTTAGCCGCCGAGTTTATATTAAAGATACAGGAGGAACGAAAGGCCAGCTAAGGCGCCTACTTGTCTCTGTTCCTTCCTGGCGAATTCGCTTTGTCTTTCAAGGTTGTGCCCTAGCGAGGGCGACACTAGTAGTTAGCGCCCTCCGGGCTTTCGTTTCCTTGATTATTACCTGACCTGAGACCAAGGCTATCGCTCGAATATCTCATCAGGCAACAACATAATTCCTCAGAATGCCTATATTCTCAAGTTCTGCTTCAACCACATCCCCAGGTTTAAGGAAGGCATGCGGCGGATACTCCTCCGTTCCCATACCTCCAGATGAGATTAAGTCCCCAGGATAAAAGGTCATGTCTGCCGATAGGAATTCTATCAGCCTCTTAACTTCTACTCTCATATCCTTTGTATTTCCCCTGGTCTTAGGCTCGCCATTGACCCTGATTTCCCCATTGACATTCTGGCAATCAGGAATCTCATCCTTGGTTACAATGAATGGCCCTACTGCTTCAAAAGTGTCAGGACACTTGGACAAAGTAATATAATAGGCTGCAGGTAGAGCTTCACTCCCCGGCCCGAAATGTGCCTTAGAAAGCACGTCCATTGCTGTTACATCATTCGATACCACATAGCCGAAAACGTAGTCAAGTGCGTCGGCTTGGGCTATATGCTTCCCACTCTTTCCCATTATCACGCCAAGTTCTATTTCTGCGGGAACTCCGTCCGCCGATGCTGGCCACTTTATCTCATCCTCAGGTCCTATTAGGCAGTGCGGTGTTTTCTTAAACATACAAGTATAGCTCTTTTCAGGTGGGGTAACATTTTCCATTCTGGCAAAGGCATCGCTATTCACCCCGATATTGAAAATTCTATACATCTGGGGGACCGGGGTGAGCAATCTCACTTCTTTTAATCCATAATTAATTTTGTCCCCGCTGGGAGAGAACAAGACTCCATTCTTTTTCATTGCATTGCGAATGTAAGAGTAAACAGCGTTTAAATCCGCCCAGCCTTCTTCCTCTCTGCGAAGTAAATCAAGCATGGAGGTTGGCATTCGAGCATTTGATGCTTCTAGTGCGAACTGGCGGTTGACACCACACTCCTCCACTAGATATTTCTCAAAGGCCGCCGTTAAATCCACCAGCTGTTCATCGAGTTTAACCCCGATACGAATATCCCCACTGTGATTTTTAAAACTACCAAGTTTCATTATATATAACCCCCTTTTTCTTTAAAATGACAACGATTATGAACTATTTTCCCGTCAGGCGACAACACTATTACGTAAAACGCCAATCTTCCCTATTTCAGCTTCAATTACATCGCCAACTTTTACAGGAGCTTCAGGCAAAAATTCCAGCGTTCCTATGGCGCCAGTCGAGATCAGGTCCCCAGCTTCTAAGGTGATATCCTGAGATAGGAATTCTATCAATCTTGCCACTGAACACCGCATATCCTTGGTATTCCCCTTGGATACAACTTCACCATTCACTTTCAGCTCAGCTCCCACATCTTGTGGGTCAGGAATCTCGTCCTTCAGAGCTATAAATGGCCCGACAGGCTGGAAAGTGTCCATCGTCATTGCCCTGGTAAAGTAAAACGCCTTTGGCAGGCAAAGTCTGCCTGGTCCCATTCCTCTTAACATACTTATTCCAGTTATATCGTTAACCACTGTGTAACCGAAGATATAATCAAGGGCTTTAGCCTGCGGGATACGTTTTCCAGTCTTGCCAATGATGATGCCTAATTCTACTGCGGATGTAACTTCTGTGGCTGTGGCTGGCCATTTGATGTCAGCTCCAGGACCAGTTATGGTTTCAGGGTTCATCATAAACATAGCTGTTCTACCATCATCCGGAGGAATAGTGCCGTACACCTTCTCGTACGCAGGGTAGTTATATTCCATATTAAAGACACTACCGTACATTTGAGGAACTGGCGTTAACAATGCCACCTCCTCAAAACCATACATGATCTTCTCCCCAGAAGGAGAGAATAGGGACTTTCCCTTTTCGGCAATCTTGTTAATATATGCGACTGTTAATTGTAAATCTGCTTGTCCTTCCTCTTCCCTTTGGATTAAGTCCAGCATGGACGTTGGCATTCTTTCGCTAGCCACATCCATGGCACATTCTGGGTCAGTGCCAGCCTCCTCGACAAGGTACTTTTCCAGGCCTGCTGTTAGGTCAGCGATATTATCTCCTATCTTAACACCGATACACAGTTCCCCAGCATGATTTTTAAAACTTGCAACTTGCATTATGTAAACTACCTCCTTTTGTTTTCATAAGCGTTAAACTACACCTAGCGGCAAAAAACTTGAACCATTATCTCCTTTCCAGCCTTGCAACTAGTATTTAATTTAAGTGTAGAGCAGTTATAAAGAGGTTGTCAAACCTCCATACCGGGTCGTTTAGCAATGAGCATCTTTGCTTGCCTTTCCCTTTGGAAGGGCTAATTTCTTACCTTGTCGCGTTAACCTCATGCCTCTTTCTCATTTCTTTGACTACTTCTATAGCTATCTCTTTTCCCTTCGCCTGTTTTAGGCACAGCTCTCCCGTGCTTTAGCTAAGCCAAAGCATAGGCTCTAGCCTCGCCTCTAAACCTAACCCAGTTAATAGCTTCACCAGCCTCTTTGAGTTTAGTGCCATAAAGGGAAGATAGCTCTGAATAGTATGCCTTACAAATCCAACATAACGACATCTAGCAAAGCCATGCTATTTTTCGCTTCGCCAAATTTCCCCTCCACCTTGTACCGTTCTTTTAAGCCTTCCTGATACTCAGAACTTCCCTTTGGCTTTAGCCACCCTTCTTTATTCTCATCCTTCTTCTGGGTACGGTAGTTATTGAGCCTTATTGCTGAGTTAATGCCTTTCTCCTTTAAGTGATAGCGATTATCACCGTTATCATAACCCTTATCGCCAGCCACCGTCTCTATCTTTATCCCTTTGCTTAAATCTTCCTCCCCCAGCTTTTTCAGCTTGTGCCCATCATAATGGTCAGCCTGTCCCTGTATAACACTGGTCACAAGTTCAGTCTCAGCATTAAAGCTTACCCGATCTTTGTAGCCGTATAAATATATGAACATTACCTACTGCCTGAAATCTACCAAAATCAACCCCCTTCTCCATGGCTATAATGATTATCTCGTCGAACAATTCCTCATAGGCTTTGGCCCCAAGATTTTCTATAAGCCGGTTCCTGAATAAAGTTAGTGTAGAATGGCCTGGAGCTTTCTTATCTGCACCTAAGCTAACAGAGAATTTTACTGGCAGGTTTTCATTTACTACTGCCTCTGCCTACCTTTCCGAAATGCTAAATAAAAAGAAGATGAGAAGCATTTTAAGGATGGTGGTAGGATTACATGGAGACTGGCCTAATTGTAATAACTTCGGGACTATCGAGCCAGTCTTATTGATAGAAATTCTTAGAGGATTAGAGGTTCTTTGAAAAATTACTAAACAATCTCAACCCCTTGGCTTGAAGTAGCTTAATTATTGAGATATAATTAGCAGTTTGATGCTATGACTGCTAATTAATGGAGGTAATTAGATGAATTGCACTGTTTGTGGAAATCCGTTACTTTTTGACAAAGTAGTTTTTCACTGCTCCTGCGGAGCTTTCGTCCACGCTCATTGTTGGGACAAGCATGTATTACAAGCCCATAAACCAGCCTTCGAATTGGGCACTGTCGATTTAAATGGCGAATTTAAACCAAGAGAGAATGAACCAGAAGAACAAACTGAGATTAGGCAAGTAACAACATCTACCTAATAATGGCTTAAGGGAGGAATCTAAATGCCTATCTACCAATATAAATGTCCAGACTGTAAACTGCAATTTGAGCTTAAGCAGAGCTTTAAGGACAAACCAGTAGCTATGTGCCCTGCATGTAGTGGGGCTGCTCGCCGCATTTTCTCACCAGTGCCTATTTTGTTCAAAGGCCCAGGGTTTTACACCACTGATTCTAGAGCAGAGATGAAAAATAAGTTTGGTGCTACGGAGCTGGGGGAAAAAGGAAAGAACAGGAGCGATGGAGACCAATCATGAGCTGTCCTGTTTGTGGAAAAACAATCGAAGCCCATGTTGTTTATTGCACCAAATGTGGCGTTTACATGCATAAGAAGTGCTAGCAAAAGTATGTTGCTCCAGCTCACAAGAAATACCTTATGCAGCCCTTTTTATTACTAAAGCCTATCATGCTATACTCGACTTGTGTCCCTGTAGCTCAGCTGGACAGAGCGGCTGCCTTCTAAGCATAATCTAGCTTTAGAATTCACAACTCCCAGTGAACTTAGCTTCTCTGCTAGTTCTGGATTTGGCTTCCTTTGGCCTGAGAGCATCATCGACAGATAAGACTTGCTGATACCCAGTTCTTTGGCTAGTTCAATCTGTTTCATCTTCTTTTACCTCCTTCGTTTCTTTGTACCATAGCGTAATTGCCAGTCATAAGTTGCTTGGTTTAATATAGCCTAATCCTCTTTTTCGCCCTGGAAAGCACAGCACTTAGCGAGTGGACAGTTCCATACTCCCAAGAAGGATACTTTTCCTTCCACGCTCTTCGTAGCTCTTCTCCCCGAAGAGTAGGAGACGCACGACAGAAGCCTAGAAGTGTCCTGACTCTTAAGGATAGTGCCCTTGGTCGAGCCCTTTTCCCCTTGATGCCTCTAATGTCCTTGATAACCTCGTTTCTTACCTGGGAATACAATCTAGCCAAAGCTTCAGGCTTTGCGTTTGGAGCAACCTTTATAGTTATCTCCCCCCCTTGCCTGTAAAATCTACAGGCAGGGATTTCCCGACGTGGCGGCACTGTATCGCAGAGAAGAAAGGCGATTGCCTCTGCAGGATGCCAGTTTAGCCCGTTCACTAGACAATTTGCCCAATCACACACTTTTGAGAGAAGCTCCGCCCTCCAAGGGTCATAATAGAGGACTCCTACATCAACATATTGTCGGTACACAGGTTGGCGAGGGTAGAATACCTTTCGAGGTAATACAGTTTTCTTAGCTCCAAAACTTATGAGCACATCCTCTATGTC
>CAZQBR010000046.1:0-10182 GCA_964591975.1 uncultured Dehalococcoidales bacterium | reverse complement strand
TTGTGGTGGCTATCGTGATGGCAAATGCGAAGTCGACCCCACACGAGATTGCGCTTGGGTTCTGATTTATGAGCAATTAAAGAAAATGGGGCGCTTGGATGAGCTCTATGCTCTTCAACCGTTGAAGGATTATTTTAAAATGGGTCATCCCCGCAGCGTTACACTATAAATGGAAAGCCGAAATTCATCATTGCCTAACATTCGAGAGCAGGGTTATGAGCTTGCTTCCAAACTTGCCCGCCAGCAACTGGCAAGTATGGGTGTAGAAGAGCTATGCCGCAAAGCTGGTACCCAATGTGCGGATTCCAACAAAATAATCATAGAGCATCTAAATCGGCCATATCTTGTGATTCTCCCCGATGGCGAAATTTCCTTATTAGACACTGAAGAACAGGTTCCACTACGGGACAAGATCCTGATACTTCACTATTTAACTTTAGCCAAAGGCAGCCCTGCTACCAACAAATTGATCATCTTCAAGCAACTGCCGGGATGTGCTAGCTACTATGCAGTATTTGACCAATGGGCTATAAAGCCACTTTTAGACCATTTTGGCAAGGAGCCTGAGCTACTGATAGATGCTGGAGCAAAGCTAGGGGGGCATAAAGCGAGTTATGGTGACATATCTATAACTATTAACGCCTTCCCTAGAGTGCCTGTAACTATAGCGCTATGGCGAGGGGATGACGAGTTTGCACCTAGAGGGAGCATAATGTTTGATAGCACCATCTCGGATTACCTCCCCACTGAGGATATAAGGAACCTTTGCGCCAGTATCACTCGGAGGCTAATCAATAATTTAGGCTGATTCTAAAGCAGCTAGACCCTGCCAGTAATTACTGTTGGTAAGATGCCACCAGCAGGATGTGGTCTTTATCTGTTTGATTTTAGCTAACAACATCCACCAGGTGATATAATATGTGAAACTTCCAATGCCAAGAATAAAAACAGGGATAATAAATGTTACGGGATATATTGGTGCTGAATTAGCTCGTTTACTTGACCAACATCCTCAAGCGGAGCTTGTGACCGTTACTGGGCGAAGTGCTGCAGGTCAGAAATTAAGCGATGTTTTCCCCCATTTCGCCGGAACTAATTACGTAATAAAAACCGAGCTCGATAGCAATATCGACATCGCTTTCTCAGCAATGCCTCATAAAACTAGTGTAGATGTAATACCACAATTACTAAAACAAGACATTAGGGTTATCGATGTCAGTGCTGATTTCAGGTTAAAGGATGCTAGCGAATATTCCAGGTGGTATGGATTTACTCACCCATCACCTGAATTGCTAAAGGACGCAGTTTACGGCTTGCCTGAGCTACATCGAGATGAAATTGCCTCAGCTTCTTTGGTAGCGAACCCAGGTTGCTATAGCACCGGTGCCATCTTAGCCTTGGCCCCGGTGGTCAAGGAAGGACTTATCTACCCTGAGATAATAGTGGACAGCAAATCAGGTGTCTCGGGCGCCGGTAGAACTCTGAGCTTTACTACTCATTATTCTGAAGCCAATGAGAATACGTGCGCTTATTCTCTTGAAGGGCATCGACACCTGCCTGAAATAGAGCAGGAGTTAGAAACACTAAATCCTGAACTTTCTCCTTCGATAACCTTTGTGCCTCACTTAGTGCCAATGACCAGAGGTATATTAAGCACCTGCTATGCTAGATTAAGAGGTGATAAGTTATCTAAAGGCGCCAAAGCTAAAGAAGAGCTAAACTTGCTATATCATGAATTTTATAAGGATGCTGCTTTTGTCCGAGTAACAAGTAAGCTTCCCCAAACTAAGCATGCTTGGGGGAATAATTTTTGCTTTATCTACCCAACTATTGACTTGAGGACGGATAGGCTTATAGTTATTAGCTCCCTTGACAATCTTGTCAAGGGAGGTGCTGGGCAAGCAGTACAAAATATGAACGTGATGTTTAATTTACCTGAGGCCACTGGCCTTGAAGCTTTAGCTATCTACCCTTAAAATATTCGGCATTGCCCCCATCGTCTAGGGGACCAGGACGTCAGCCTTTCAAGCTGAAGACAGGGATTCGAATTCCCTTGGGGGCACTTTTTAAGCCCGCAGGGGCTCAGAAGCTATTGAAGTAGTTATTCCTTTTCTCTTTTTGTGAGCCTCACTCACAAATTTTGTCCGTGAATTTCATGGAATACCGGCTCGGGAAATTCCTTCCTAGGTGGTGCCGTTGGTTCTTCATCAGGTAACCCAAGGGGATTATTTCGACTACTGCCACTCCTTGGGGTACATTTAAAATCGGGGCAACTTCTGGGGCATTGAAAGCACCAACATGTACAGCCTCCAGACTGGGGAAATGAGCGGCTAGAACAATAGTTACTTCCCTTTTATCTTATTTTTCCCAAGCACCCTCACCGATAAGAGGCACAAAATAGCAACCACCCAGATTTTCCACCTTATTAGCTTTTCTGTGCTTGGTAATTTTGACTAATTCCTGTTGCCAGCGAGAACCCACGGGGATTACCATTCGGCCTTCCCAGTCTAGCTGCTCTAAGAGAACTTGGGGAATGGAAGGCGCACCAGCAGAAACTATAATAGCGTCATAAGGTGCTTTGTCTGCCCAGCCCAAAGTTTTACCAGCAATGTGTACCTCAATGTTAGAATAGCCGAGTTCTGCTAAGATTCGCCTGGCTGATTCTGTCAGCTCGGGTATACATTCCACAGTGACAACCCACTTAGCTAACTCAGCTAATATAGCAGCTTCGTAGCCGCTTCCAGTGCCCAACTCGAGGACCTTTTCACTGTTCTTGAGTTTCAGGGCTTGTACCATCATAGCTACAATTAAGGGCTGGGAAATAGTTTGCTCGAAGCCGATGCCTAATGGTCTATTTTCATAAGCAGCATAATAGTATTCCCGAGATACAAAGGCTTCACGTGGAACATGCTTCATAGCTTCAATCACACGTTTATCCTTTATCTCCTGATTAAGATATTCGATTAGCTTATCTTTAGCTGTCTGTAAATCCACTGTTATTCATCAACCGAAGCCATTACCCCAGAGCAAAGGAAAGTATTATGAGAATCAGAATTATTGACCCCGCAAGAATACCAATGCGCTTTACTTCGGGCATCACGTATTGATAGCGGCTGGTGAAACCTTCAACCTCAGGAGGTATTCCAGCTGACGATTGAGGCTTAACAGCTATTGGCCTTGGTTGTTGTGGGTGCCCTTTCTGTATTGCTTTCGCTGCTCTGGCCTGCTGGTTAGCTTTGCTACGGCGTGATTTTTTCGGCATTACTCTTCCCTTGGTATGGATTGCTGGTAAATTCTGGTGCTGGAAATATATGCGTGACCTAAAAGTTGCTGGATGGAGTGCAGATCAGCGCCAGTTTGTAGCTTGTGCACGGCAAAGCTGTGACGCAGGATATGCGGCGTAACCTTAGCGCTTAAGCCAGCCTTAGAGGCATAATTTTTAATAATCTGCCAAAATCCCTGCCGGGTAAGCCGCTTACCACGTCGGTTAAGAAACAGCGCCTCTTCCTTTTCATCATATAATAAGTCTAGCCTATCGTTCTCAATAAACTTTTCCAGTAGCTTGCTCATGTGAAGGTCAAAGGGGACCTTTCTTTGAGAATTACTATAAACAGAGTTCACACGATTTTGCCTCAAATCGATATCCTTAACGTCTAGGGATATTAATTCGCTTATGCGTAAGCCGGTAGCGTAGAGTAATTCTAACATTACCACATCCCTTTTGGCTTCTGGGGTAGTTAGCTTTGCTGGCTCTGCTAGTAAATGTTGGTATTGAGATGGAGATAAAAAGCTGGGTGAATGCTTGCTGACTTGAGGAGAGAGCAGATTCTGTGTCGGATTTTTCTTTAACTTGCCCGAGTTGACCATAAATTTAAAAAAGGATCTAGTTGAAGCTATTTTCCGAGCCGATGTAGCAGGGGAGTATTTCTTTTCTCTGAGCTTTAGCAGATAGCTCTTTATAAGCTCAGTGTTCGACTTAATTATCCCTTTCTCTTCCTCTGCCTCAATGTAAGATAGCAACTGGTTCAAATCATTACGATAAGCAGCCAAAGTGTTCTGGGCATACCCCTTTCCTTTATGCAAATATTGAAGGAAAGGTTCAATATACTGTTTCATCTGCATTTATTCTAACATAACGCAGCTCATTTTTGCCTCAATTCAAGCCGCTTGTTACAATAAATTTACCATGAAAGCAGGGCAATTGGAACAGCAGCTGAAAACCTTGCCAGCAAGCCCTGGAGTTTATCTTTTCAAGGATAAGGAAGACAAGGTTATTTATGTAGGCAAAGCTGCTAATTTGAGCAACAGGGTAAGGAGTTATTTTACTAAATATAGCAATTTATCATCGAAGATTCAGCGGCTGGTAATGAGAATAAATGACTTCGAATTTGTGGTTACTGGCTCTGAGCAAGAAGCGCTCATCCTAGAATGTAACATGATAAAGAAATATCATCCCCGCTACAATGTACGTCTCAAGGATAATAAGACTTTCCCCTACCTTAAGATAGCTGTTAATGAGGACTGGCCTGGTGTCTACATCACTCGCCGTGTGCAGCGAGACGGAGCAAGGTACTTTGGGCCTTTTGCCAGTGCTGGCTCGGTACGTAAAACTTTGAAATTAATAAAGAAAATTTTTCCTTTTCGTACTTGCACCAAACCCCTCAATGGCAAAGATAAGCGTCCTTGCCTTGACTATTATATCCATCGCTGCCTTGGGCCCTGTGTTGGTGCGGCAGACAAACAGGAATATCAAGAAGTAATAAATCAGGTTGTTTTATTTTTAGAAGGTAAACAGGAGTTGGTTCTTGGTGAATTAAAAGATAAGATGAAGGTATCGGCCCAACAGCTTCAGTTTGAAAAAGCTGCTCTGCTTCGTGACCAAATTCACGCGGTAGAGAAAGTCATAGAAGGGCAGAAAATTGCCATAACATTAAAAGGTGAGCAAGATATCATTGGCCTGGCGCAAAATGAAGGGCAGGCTTATGTAGAAATCTTCTTTGTTCGTAATAATAAACTTGTAGGGCGGGACCATTTCATTATGGAGGGCGTTCGTGATGAACTTCCAAGCCAAATAATGATGAGCTTCGTAAAACAATATTATGCTTCGGCTTCATATATACCACCGCTGATATTGCTTCAGTACCTAGTTGATGAGTATCAGACACTCTCCGAGTGGCTTAAGCAGCAAAAGAAGAGCAGCGTGAAAATTCAAGTGCCGAAGCTAGGGGTCAAAAAACAGCTAGTAAATATGGTAGCTGAAAATGCTAACAAAGGCTCGCAGTTGGCTAGAGCCAAGCATATGGACTCGCAGGCTATAATCTCCAGTTTGCAGGAGCTGAAAGATAGACTTTGCCTGCCGCGAGTGCCATTGACAATAGAATGCTATGATATTTCTGATATTCAAGGTGCTTTAGCTGTTGGCAGCATGGTTGTTTTGGGAAAAGGCTTGCCTAAGCCAGTGTGCTATCGCCGTTTCCGAATTAAAACGGTAGGCGGTGTTGACGATTATGCCATGATTCGAGAGGTGTTAAAACGCCGTTTTAAGAGAGGCATGGCGGGTAAAGGTACCTGGGCAACGATTCCTGACCTTATCCTTATCGATGGGGGCAAAGGACACTTGGCCAGCGCTCTGGAGGTAAGGCAGGAGTTGGGGGTGGATATTCCCATGGCTAGCCTGGCTAAGGAAAATGAGGATGTCTTCATACCGGGCAAGTCCAGGCCAATTGATATACCCAGGGATTCTACCGCTCTTCATGTGCTCCAAAGAGCGAGAGACGAGGCACACCGCTTCGCCATTAGTTACCACCGAAAATTGAGACGCAAAGAGGCTATCAGCTCCGTTCTGGACAGTATTCCTGGCATTGGGCCGAAGCGGAAGAAGGCGTTAATGAGGAATTTTGGCTCTCTTGAGGCTATTAAAGCAGCTTCACAGGGAGAACTTCGCCTCATAAATGGCATAACTCCAACCTTGGCCCAAAGGCTCAAGCAATATTTATGAACTGTAGCCAAACTTATCCTTGGCAAGCAATGCCTCATCAGTAGAGGAGTCTTTTTTGCTGCCATTGAATTCGTGCTTGAATGCATGGATGCCTTGGAGTATGATAGTATTGCTATGTGTCGTGCAAAGAGCTATTGACAAATTACTGCCAGAGGCTGTTATAATTGAAAAAATTAGATAGAATAGTCTGGCAATAAGTAATAGGGAGAAGATATAATCCTATTGCCGCAGGTAAAAGCTTCTGTAAAACTAAAGCTCTCGAATGAACACAATCGGATTAGGAGGTGATACTATAGGTAAGATGTAAGAAAGCTTGTGGTCAAGAAATCTGGGTTTTGTGAGGATATTTAGGAATCTAAAAAAGGAGGGAAAGAGTGAAAAAAGCAATTATTGTAGTTAGTGTGTTAGTGATAGCTGCTATGGCGCTCTGGGGTTGTGCCACGCCACCGGAGGAGCCAACTGTGCCAGACGTGCCGGCAGTCGTTCTTCCAACTGAAATAAATGTCGGTGCTGTTCATCCTTTGACTGGTGGTTGTTCTCCTGCTGGAATCCAGATGACGGCCGGAGCTCAACTTGCTGTCGACCAGATTAATGCTAGCGGTGGCATCAAAGCAATGGATGGGGCCAAGCTTAAACTCGTAATTGGCGATAGCCAGTCCAACCCTGATGTTGGGGCTACTGAAGCTGAACGACTGATTACCAGAGAGGATGTCGTTGTTATGATGGGTTCTTATGCCGATACTATACCGGTGACAGTGCAGTGCCAGAAATATAAAACTCCCATGGTGTGTAGCGTTATGGGCGCGCACATTGACAAAACCTATGATTGGATATTCCGTGACTTTAATATGATGGAATATGACGACCAGGAGATTTGGGGAGCAATAAAATACTTCACTGAAACTACGGGGGAAGGACCCCAGACCATAGCCATGCTGCATAATGATGGGGAGTGGGGTTTAACCTGCCGTAGTATTGCGAAGGAAACCATTGCCAGAGAAGGCTGGGACCTGGTCTATGATGACATTTTCCCATTTGGCGGCTGTACGGACTTCAGCTCGTATCTGATTAAAATTAAAGCAGCCAATCCCGATTTGATGGCCATAAGCATGTGTTTGCCTGATCATACCTACTTCAGCAAGCAAGTAATGGAAGCAGGGATAGACTTTCCTTATGGGGTGATGTCTTGGGGATGCGCCTGTGAGGACCCAGTTTTCTATGAGTCAGTTTCTCAAGAGGCAGTAGAATATATGTTTGTGCAGGAAGACTGTGATATTTGGGTTAAGAACAGGCCTTTTTATCCCTACCTGAATGACTCAGTTGAGGCAGAGATTGGTGTGCCCATCAGTGCTTATATGCTGTGTGGCTATGGCGTGGCGTGGGATGTCAAGGATGCCCTGGAGCGTACCCAGTTCCACCGTGACATCGGTATGTTCCGAAGCAATCTTCGCGATGCTCTGATAAACACAGATATCACCATGGATAATTGTCCTGACATGATTACATTGTCTGACGGGACAAAGTTCTGCCCAGCCCTGGTCCGTGGAATAGACCGGGTGAAATTTACCCAAGACGCTTCGCCCGGTGCGAAGTTCTGGCAGAATACCTACTCCCGTGGCCAGATTAGCCAGAATATTGATGGGGAGCGCATTCCAATGTATCCTACAGTGGTACACCCGGCAGACGCTCCAGATTTTGTCTGGCCAATACCATCCTGGAGCGAGCGTTAACCAAGGCAAGAAAAGCTGTTATGTAGTTACGTAACAGTGATAGTTCTTAGAGCGGCTAGTCTAAGGGGAGGTGCTTTGTTAGCACTTCCCCTTAGACTAATTGGAGGGAGAAACTTATGGAAGTACAGCTTAGCTCAGCCCTCGTGTTAGGTATCATGTTGGGGTGTCTTTACGCCGTGATAGCCATAGGCCTGAGCCTCATCTTCGGCATTATACGAGTAATTAACTTCGCCCATGGCTCGATAGCCATGATCTTCCTGTATCTTGGTTTCTTCCTGTGGCAGTTCTGGGGTATTGACCCCTACCTGAGTTTACTTATTGTAGTGCCAGCCGCCTTTGGCTTTGGCTATGGGGTGCAACATTTCCTTATCCGTCCCATGTTCGTGAGGGAGAAGGCATACGTGGTGGAGCCATTGGGAGTGCTTATGCTGCTGGCTGGGGTCGATCTGATTTTGACAAATGGAGCCTTACTAGGCTTTGGTCCCTATACCAGAGCAGTCAATACCTCCTATTCAGCGGCGACCATACATTTGGGATTCCTAAGCGTGAGTACTACCCGCCTCATCCTAGCGTTAATTGCGGTAGCTCTCACCTTCGGTCTCTCCTGGATGATGAACCATACGGAGCTGGGGAGCAGGATTCGCGCTGTAGGGCAGAATCGAGAGGCGGCTGCCATTTGCGGGATAAATGTTCATCACGTCTATGCTATCGCCTTTGGACTGGGATGCGCGGTAACGGCATTCGGTGGCTGTGCCACGCTCCCCTTCTACGCCATATTCCCACAGATGGGAATGTCCTTAGCAATCAAAGCCTTCATCATCGTGATATTAGGAGGGCTGGGTAGTGTGCCAGGTGCTCTATTGGGGGGCATCATCATTGGTGTGGTGGAATCAGTGGGAGGACAGTTTGTCTTCGCCACTACGGCCACTATCTTCTCCCTCGTCATATTTCTAATTATCCTCTTCTTCAAGCCAAGGGGCTTAATGGGGACTATTGAGGTGTAAGGTATGAAACAAGACAGTGGAATAAAAGGTTTAGCAGGCGGGCTGAAAAATAGGCGAATCCCCTTAAACTGGGTAATTATCGCAATTGTATTGATAGTGCTGATAATAATACCCTTCGCATTAAAGGGGGAGCCGTATTATGTGCACATATTTGTGATGATTTTCTTGATGGGTTACCTGGCTACCGCATGGGGATTGGTAGGGCAGAGTGGGCAGCTTTCCTTTGGTCATGCTGCTTTTTTTGGATTGGGCGCATACACTTCCTCTGCTCTATACATGGATGTGGGGATTAGCCCCTGGATAGGCATGTTCATGGGCGCTGTAGTGGCTGTCATTGCAGGGCTTATCATTGGCTATCCTACCCTGCGGCTGAGAGGTCCCTATTTTGCTCTGGCTACGCTTGCTTTCTGCGCTATCCTGCAGATATACGTGAGGAACACGCCGATTCTGGGTCCATTGCACTTAGGAGCGGCCTGGGGGATTACTATTTCCCCATACCTTACTGGCCAGGGACCAGCCTTCTTTCAATTTGCCAGCAAGACGCCTTTCTACTTCATCAGCCTAGTTATGCTGGCTGGCATAGTTTATTTCAGTTATCAACTTAACCGCACCCGTCTGGGTTATTACTGGCTAGCTATCAGGGGCAACCAGGATGCTGCTGAATCTCTGGGCATCAATGCCGGGAGATACCGACTTACAGCCTTTCTCATGAGCTGTGCCTTGAGCGCCCTCGGTGGCACTTTCTATGCCCAGTACTACTATTTCATCACCCCATTTCGAGTGCTGGACATAAGTCTATCCTTAGAGATCGCCCTAATGGGTGTTGTCGGCGGCTGGCAGTCGATTTTTGGACCCATGCTAGGAGCATTTATTCTCGTCCCTATCAGCGAGTTAGTGCGTGCAGAGCTGGGGAGTGTTGCTATGGGTCTACACCTCGTCATTTATGGAATTATATTCGTGCTAATCATCCTGTTCCTGCCCAAGGGGGTGAATGAGCCGTTTATGAGAGGGCTGAGGTGGCTTGATACCAGGCACTGGCGTCCATCCCGGAATGCTAATAACGACAAACTAGGGAGGCAGTAGAATGGCCATACTGGAAGCTAGCAAATTAGTAAAGAGATTTTGAGGCTTGGTGGCTGCTCACGACCTGGACATGACAGTAAATGAAGGGAGATGCTGGGGCTGATTGGGCCCAATGGGGCTGGTAAGACCACTCTGTTTAACATGGTAGCTGGTTATTACAGGCCTGATAAGGGCCAGGTTATTTTCCAGGATCATGACATAACCGGCCTTAAGCCATATGAGGTTTGCCTGCGAGGAATAGGTCGCACTTTTCAAACGACCAAGCCTTTCCTGGACATGTCTATACTGGAGAATGTGGTGATTGGGGGGTTCATGCAGGCTTATGACATTTCTCACCGCAAATGCTTCAGCAGCATTGTTGAAGTAA
>CAZQBR010000045.1:0-10185 GCA_964591975.1 uncultured Dehalococcoidales bacterium | reverse complement strand
ATTGAGGGGAAACTTACCCTGCAACGGAGGAAGTGAGGCCCACTCAACACTGCCCCTTATCTGATGGGGGATAATTAAAGGAGGAGACCATCGCCCCCCCCAACCCTTATTTGGCAAGGGGCGTGAGGCCACAATGACAATTTCATTATACTCACCCCAGCAAATAAGGCCACGGGGCAAGGAAGCCTTTTTACCCACGGGCTTTTCTAGCAAACCCCTTACTGCCTCAATGTGGCTTGCCTCAATATCCTGAGTGTCTCCTACCAGTTTATCTATGGTTAACCTTACTATCTGTCTTTGCAAAGCTATAGGCAGGACGCAAATCTTCCTCTTATTGAGATGGATAGCGTTTTCTTCTTGCTTGGCCACTTCACTCCATAACTGAAGAGCCTGCTGTTCAATGAAACAACTATCATCCCGGGCGATTTTAGCTAAACGAAGCAGCGCCTGGTCTATCGAGGGGTTATATCCCTTAAGCAGAGGCAGAAGCTCGAGGCGGAGGCGATTTCGGGAAAAAGCTAATGAGAGGTTGGAGGAATCACTTCGTGGCTCAAGCTGCTGTTCTTGGCAGTAATTCAATGTTTCCTCTCTGGTGGTATCAAGAAGAGGCCTTATTACGGATAGATTGCTTCGCTTCGCTTGCAATGACATTCCCTCTTTGCCATATACCATAGGTGAGCAAGGCTCAAGGCCACGTAGCCCGGAAGTTCCTGTTCCCCGCAGTATGTGCATCAAGATGGTTTCTACTTGGTCATCCGTAGTGTGGCCTATGGCTACTCGATTGGCTCCTATGTCATTTGCTACCCGGGCCAGAAAATTATAACGTAGTTCTCTGGCTGCCTCCTCGATAGAGCAATTCCTTTGAGCCCTGTAGCTGGCTACATCTTGTCTATCAATAGTGATGGCTATGCCCAGCCTGTCAGCTAAATTAGCCACATAGTTGGCGTCTGCTTCAGATTCAGCGCCTCGAAGCTGATGATTTAAATGGGCTACATGAAGGTTTATGCCCAACTTCCCCTGGCATTTTGCCAGGACGTGAAGCAAGCATACTGAGTCAGCACCACCTGATACCCCAACAAGCACCGTCTCCTCAGGTGGAATCAGGCTGTGCTGCTGAATAAAATCCAGGATTCTTGACTCAAGCCCAATGTTTTTCATAGAGACTGCTTTGCCGCTCCGCCCCGGATTCTTTATCGCTCCACTTCTCAGCATGACAGGGAATGTAGGGCTCAGAGCTTCGGCTCACCCCCGCAATGACATCAGTCAGGGATGTTGTTAAATGCCGCCAGCCGAGTTCCATAATCCCCAAATTCAAGAATGCTTACCCCGCCTGGGTCTAACCTTAACTTGGTAATATATTCCAATGGGAAAGCTAAAGCTTTAAAGATGATGGTTAAGGTAACGAAGTAATGGCTGACCACCACTACTGTTTCGTCCTTATGCTCCGCCAGCAAGCGTTCAACAATTTTCCAGGACCTTTGTTGCACATCAACAAAACTTTCTCCCTTGGGCAATTTCTCCTGACCCGTACCTTGCCACCATTGCATCAAAAACTGGCTGAAGGTGCTATTCAGGTTGGAAACACCTAAGCCTTCCATTTCGCCAACTTCTATCTCCCTGAGCCCGGCATCAATCTCAACAGGCAAGTGGTGGTGGTTAGCTATGGCTCCGGCAGTAGCCGTAGCTCGCTTCAAGGGACTCGAGACTATGACAGCGACATTCTCGTTCTTCAGGAACGAAGCCAACCTCTGGGCTTGCCTTAGCCCCGTATCGTTTAATTCAATATCACTACTGCCTCCCTGGACACGCCTTTCCTTGTTCCACTGAGTCTGACCATGTCTAACTAAAATAAGCTTCAATAATTCATCTCCTTAGGCTACTTTATTGCTCCTCCGCTGAGTTCATCCTGGCCTGCAATGACAGGGTAGTCGCGAGCTAACACCACTCGCTCATTATAAGGAGAATGGTCATAAAATAGAAACTTCGCCCAACTGCTGGGTTCAGCTTCAGCTAAATTCTGGTCAGTTAGCTTGGCCATCAAACTTATAAAGGCTTGCGGATTATTGCTCAGCTCCAGCGCGGACTTATCTGCCGCCAGTTCAATACGACGATTATACCAATTGCGCAGTGGTTGGGATAGCAAGATGAACACAGCTAGAACTAGGATTAGCCAGGGGAGAGCAGCCAAATCACTTATTCCCTGAAAGGAAAACAACGCTGAGCCTGTTTTAAGAGCGAGATTGGCTAGATAAAATGCCAGCAAAAAAACGATTGCCTGGATTGCCATGAGTTTGGCGATATCATGATGGAGGTGATGGCCTAGCTCATGAGCTAGGGTTACCTCTATCTCGGCGGGCGAATATTCCTGCAGTAAAGTATCACTGAAGATAATGCGCCTGGATTTGCCCCAGCCAGATAGCATGGCGTTAGCTGTGGTGGACTTGCTGCTTAAATTCATAGTGAGCGCATTTTTAATGTTAACTCTAGCCCGCTTGCTTAGATTTAGCAATCTCTCCTTGAGCTCCCCTTCTTCAAGGGGGTTCAATTTGAAAAATAAAGGCATAAGAAGTGTGGGAGTTAGCCAGGTGAGGAATAGGCTGAGCAAAATCATAATCAAAGCTGATACTAACCACCATAGTGCTGGAAGATATTCCATAAGCCCGTAGATAGCTACGATTAGACATAAGCCGAGCAATAGAGATAGCGCTAAGGCTTTAGCCTTGTCTCTCAGCCAGTTAGCTAGTGCCTGGGTTGACAGCCCGTAGCGATGCGGCAATGTAAAACCATGATAGTAATCTAACGGCGCCATTATCACTCCATAGCCCATTGCCAGAATCAATAAGTATAAAGCTACTCTCCATGGTAAAGAGAAGGGCAAAAGACCGGCTAGCTTAGCCGATGCACCGATGAAAAGGAAGATTAATACTAAAATGAGGCTTATTCCGAGCTCGAGAAAAAAACCACGCTGCGATAATCTACCATATTCTCTGGCTTTTTGTTGGCGCGCTGGGTCCAGGGAAATATGTGTTAAGGTCGTCATGCAGTAGCCAAATCTAGGACGCAGATGCTATATCTTTCTCCCTGGTGACTACAACTTTCTCTATTTTCATTCCCCTCATTTCAGTTATGACAAATTTCAGATTCTTATATTTCAATTGTTCCCCCTGCTTTGGTATACGACCTAGGTGACTAAGGATAAAACCAGCTACCGTCTCGTAATCATCTAAAGGTAGCTCCAGCTCCAGTTCCTCGTTAGCTTCTTCAATTCGAAATCCACCATCAAGCTGGAAAGTACTATCACCAGTTACCACAAAATCCCTGTCCTCGCCGGTCAGTTCATCCTGAATATCGCCCATAATCTCCTCAGTTAACTGCCCTAAGGTGACCATTCCAGCTATGCCTCCGAACTCATCCACAACAATTGCCATGTGATAAGCGCCATCCCTCATTTCGGTGAGAAGTTCTCCTAAGTGCTTGCTTTCAGGTATAAAATAGGCCGTGCGCACTAAATCATCAATAACAGTTTTTTTGCTGGCAGAATCATCAGCTAGCTTCATTAGAACATCCTTGGCGAACAAGATGCCCACCACGTTATCAGTATTATCCTCATATACGGGGAAGCGGCTGTAAGGCTTCTGAGTATAAATATCTAGAAAATCGTTTACCTTCGTTCCCTGCTCTACCCAGGCAATTTCAGTCCTGGGAATCATTATCTTGCCTACGGGGCGGTCGGTAAACTCGAAAACTTTGTGCAACATCTCCGCCTCATTCTCTTCTACCACCCCTTCACTTTCGCCAGCATCTATTGCGGAGCGTATCTCACCCTCACTTACTAACCTGTTGTCTTCCTCAGGCTGGGCTATCATTTTAGCGAATCCTGAGCCAATGCGACCCAGCGCTAGGACAAGTGGGTAAAGACACCACTCCATTACCCTCAAGGGGTTAATATAAAGCAAAGATAATCGCTGAGCATGATGCACCGCCAAGGTCTTGGGGATAAGCTCGCCAAAGACTAAAATCAGCGTTGTCACTCCGATGGTAGCTATGATTGGCCCCCAGGGTAAGCCCAATATTGCCACGGCCATGATAGTGCCCAACGTAGCCGCAGCTACATTTACCAGGTTATTACCCAGTAAAACAGTGGCCAAGAATCTCTCCGGTCTCTCAGAGACTTTAGCTAGTTGCTTTGCTCCCTTAACACCACTCTCTACCAGGTACCTTATGCGGAGTTTAGGCAGGGAAATAAAGGCTGACTCAGCACTGGAGAAGAAAGCTGAAAGCGCTAAGCAGACTAGAAAGGCTAATAAAAGCCAACTATCGGCGTCGTCCATCTACCACCACCCCCTAAACCCATCCTGTAAGAAAACTGATGATGTTATCCAAATAAGTTTTCATGCTAAAGGTATAATATTTGCCAGAATCATAATAGCATTGACTGGCAAATTTGTCAAAAAGCTTATAGCCCCGCTCACATTTAGTGGTGTTCGTTGCGAGGGCATCCTGCCCTCGGTGTAATATCCCACAATTATGTATCTACTATCATCATGAGAAGGGGTATAATAAAGATAGTCGCTAAACCAGTCTTGGAGGGAGGTGATGGAATGCCCACATACGAGTTTTGGTGTCCGAAGTGCGAGAAGGAGTTTGAGGTCAAAAGACCGATAGCTGATTTTGACAAGCCTGCTTTGTGTCCTGATTGTGGCACCCGGGGAGAGAGATTGGTGTCAACTTTCGCATCGAAAACTGGCGACTCCTTGCAAGTGCCGGCAAAACCACCTTTCAGAAGGAAAGGATGAACAGCAAATCCCCAAAATGGCAGCACCCGGGTGGTAAGCTTCGGGAACTGGGCGCAGAAGCACTGACCGATGCTGAGCTTTTGGCTTGCTTAATTTCTACCGGCATCCCGGGCAAGCCAGCGGAGGAGATTGCTGAGGAGATTTTACAAAAGTTCGGCGGCTTTAAAGGCATGGCAAACCAGCCCTTAGAAAAACTCTTGGATATAAAAGGCATCGCTGATGTTAAAATTATCCGTATCGCCGCCGCCTTCGAAATCGCCCGGCGTGTTATTCACGGAGAACTCAAATGAATAGAGGAAAACTGCCCAAGATACCTGAGAAACCATCACGATTTGGTGACCTCTTTGAGGTTCAGAAATCGGCGGATATCCAGAACTATGTTGAAGAGGTTTCTCATCTAAGCTCAGAATCGGCTAAAACCCAGAGATTCCTACTGCTTCTGAAGGATATATTCGGCGATGTGAATACAAAATTTGTAGAGGATTATCTCCGTGGTGTTGAAAAATATGTGAAGAGCAAGGGAAAGGATTTTGTGTTAAAGGGGCGGATTGATAATCTCTATGGAAATCTGGTGATTGAGTTTGAGAGAGACTTGAGTAAGACACTTCCTGAAGCCAAAGAGCAGCTTCAAAGATATATCGCTTGTCTCTGGTCGGAAGAAGAGGAGCGGAAAGTAAACTACCTCTGCATGGCAGCAGACGGGATAAACTTCCAGATATTCTCTCCCAGAACCGAAAAACCTTTAACCGAGCCTCTGCTCCCGGAAGACATCCTACTGGAGAAAGTTGATGAACTCAGGCTGCCAACTCCAGAACCTTACCATGCATATTTCTGGCTGGATAGATATCTCTTCAGGGAAAGAATTCTCCCACCACGAACCGAGGAATTTGAGCGAGACTTTGGCATGCAGAGTCCTGCTTTCCTCTTTTCCTTTCGATTGCTGAAAGGGGTTCTAAAACAAGTCGAGGATAGAAGCGATTTTCAGGTCATCTACGAAAACTGGGAAAGATACCTCTGGGTTACCTATGGAAGCGTCATTGGAAGCAAAGACCTTTTTCTCAGGCATACTTATCTGGCAACGCTAGCCAAGTTAATTGCCTGGGCACGACTTACTGGGAAAAGCCTGATTCCCTCAACTGAGGAAATACTAAACATACTGAACGGAGAATTCTTCCGAGGGCAGCGCATCGCCAACTTCCTTGAGGAGGATTTCTTCTCCTGGGTTGCCCGGGAAGGTGCAGAAGCTGTTGGACTTGATATTTCCAAAAAACTCCTGAGCCTACTTTTGAAATACAATTTGAAGGAACTCTCCGAGGATGTTCTCAAGGCCCTCTATCAACAACTCGTCGACCCTGAAGCGCGCCATGATTTAGGAGAATACTACACCCCAGATTGGCTCGCCCATCGCATGGTAGAGAAAACGCTAGATGAGAATCCTCAACACTCTGTTCTCGACCCTGCCTGTGGCTCAGGAACTTTCCTCTATATGACCATCAAGCATAAGAGGAATACCTTGGGAAATTCTAGGGAAACTCTGGAGCATATCCTAGAAAATGTGGTAGGCATAGATATTCATCCCTTAGCAGTAATCATCTCCAAGACCAATTATTTACTCGGCTTGGGCGACCTCTTCAAGAAGAGAAGAAAACCTGTGGCGCTTCCCGTCTACCTTGCCGATTCCATAAAACTTCCCCAGATGGAGGGCCAAATAGAGTTGGGCGCACCGCTGCCCGGCTTCAAGCTAGAAATGGATGGCAAGAAAATCCTCATCCCTGAGATTCTTATCCATGACCCACAGCTTTATGACGAGGCCATTGAGGTATCAAAGGAATTTGCTAGGAATTTTGCCGGCAGGGAAGAGGGAGACGAGAGCACCTTCCTCAACTTCTTAGGGAAAAGGTCCCCCAAGATAGCTGCCGATGGCACTCTTTCCCTCGCCCTCTATGGTTTGGCTGTGGCAATGAAAGAACTCATAGAGGAGAGGCGAGACACTATTTGGGCTTTCATCCTCAAAAACTTGTATAAACCTTTGTTCCTCAAAGGAAATTTCGATGTGGTCTTGGGCAATCCTCCCTGGCTTTCCTATCGTTATGTGGAGAAAGGTGAGTACCAAAAATTTCTCAAGCGACAAATCGTGGACGAATACAGGCTCCTCACTGGCAAGGCAGAGCTCATAACACACATGGAACTGGCAACGCTTTTCTTCCTCAGAGCCGCTGAACTTTATCTAAAAGAAGAAGGGACTATCGGATTCATTCTGCCCAGAAGTGTATTCTCCTCCGACCAGCATTATAATTTCCGCCGTTCCTATTTCTCTCTCAACCTTGGCTTTGAGGAAATCTGGGACTTAGAGGAGATAGAACCGCTGTTCAATGTTCCTGCCTGTGTTTTCTTCGGCAAAAAGGGAATTAAAACGAGACAGTCCATAAAATGCCAGAGCTTCTCCGGAAAGTTGAAGCGTAAGAATTCCTCTTTGCAAGAGGCAGAACAAGCACTCATCATTACTCCAGAGGAACTCTTTGTCACCCAGATGGGAAAGCGAAGCTTCCTGAGTACTTCAAAGAGAAAGCCCACTGTGGGTTTAAGAAGCTTCTACCAACCCTATTTCAAGCAAGGTGCAACTATTGTTCCTCGCTCTCTCTGGTTTGTAGAAGTAAAGTCACATCCTATTCTTGGTTTCGATCCCTCGCTGCCTTACGTTCAAACAGCGGAAAGAGCTCAAGAAGAATCTAAGCCAGCCTATAAGGGCTTGAGGCTGGAAGGAAACATCGAGAAGGATTTCCTCTATGCCACTTTGCTCTCCACTGATATTGTTCCATTTGGTTACCTGGATTTCAGACTGGTGGTCTTGCCTCTTTTGCCCTCAGACAAACACTTCAAAGTTCTTAGCGCCGATGAAGCCCGCAGCCAAGGCTTTCTGAACTTGGCGAATTGGTTAGAGAAGGCTCAATCCGAGTGGCAAGAACGCAGAGGAGAAAAAGCAGAAAGAATGGATATTTATCAGAGGCTTGACCGCTCTAAAGGAATTACAGGACAAAATCGCACAGCAAAATATAAAGTCCTCTATCCAACCTCCGCTACCTATCTCTGTGCTTGCGTGGTAGAGAACAAGCCCATTACTCTTGAAGTGGAGAGGCAGGTTGTTGAGATACAAGGGTTTGTGGCTGAATCTACCGAATACTATTATGAAACTGCTAACAGAGAAGAGGCTTACTACCTAGCTACTGTTCTCAATTCCCCCACGGTGGATGAACGCTTGAAACCTATGCAAAGTAGAGGATTGTGGGGGCCCAGACATATCCACAAAAAGGTTTTAGAAATCCCCATCCCTCAATACAATTCGTCTGATGAGAATCACATAGCACTCTTCCGCCTCGGCGAACTCTGCATCCAAAAAGTAGAACTGTTGCTCCCACAACTGGCAAAATCCCGTAGCATCGGCCACACCCGCAGACTAATAAAAGCCGAGCTGAAGGAGGAACTTGGTCAAATAGACAAGCTGGTAAGAATACTATTAGAAGCTAAATGAAGATGAGGGAGTAAAATATTTGAAGTGAAGATTCGAGAGTTATCGATTAAGAATTGCCTGAGTTTCGGGGGAAAAGGCCTAAATAAGGAGGATTGCCTCCAATTGGGAGATTTTAACTTGCTCATAGGAGCTAACAACGCGGGGAAATCCAACGTTCTGAAGCTCATAAAGCTCCTTGAGTTGATATTACTATCCGCAAGAAACGTTGGCAACTTATTTGATTTTCCACTCTCTTTCCAAAGCGATTCTTCTTACTTCAAGGATTGGTTCTTCGGTCAAGATTCAACTAGAAAGATACTATTCTACTTCTCCCTGGAAATCGAAGAGACTGACCAAGTTCTAGTTGACATGATTAAGAGTCATGATGAAAAGACAATTGATAGTCCTGTTTTATTCATGCTTCGAGGTAAGAATGGCTATCCTAAGATTATCAAAATAAGCGGATTTATTGAACATAAAGCGGAAACTTTCTATGTCAGCCTTACAAAAGTAGAAATACCCAACGAGCACTCTGCTTATAGTAAAGAACCTATCCTATTCGATAGTGAGAATAAGAAACTGATAGCTTTGGTGAAGGGTGATTTCGAGGACGAAAAGGTTTATAAGATCTTAGGGCATTGTAGTGATGAAGTTTGGGGAAGGCATTACCCGCTTATAGAGAATCACCTTAAGAAATTTTTAGGGGAGCTCTACGATAAGGTCATCAAGAGTTTGTGTGTGAAAATTGTCGCTGTCCGCAAAATTGAACCTGGGGATGAGACTGTCAACTCACTGGCGAGCTTGCGTGATGCTGGACAGGCTGAACTCACGATAGTCTCACGAGTGCAGGAGGTTATCAAGGAGCTCATTTTTGCTGGCGATCGGGACATCCTAGTCAATTTTCCCCCGCGACAAGGGGGAAAGTGCGATATACAGATTAAAGTGGGGGGACTGCTATTACCATTAAGCCACTATGGCTCTGGGGTAGAGCAAATGCTTGCCCTGGCTACTGAAATCGTGCGGCACGGCACTGATAAGGTAGTTTTAATAGAAGAGCCAGAAGCTCACTTTCACCCTGATTTACAGAAGAAACTGGCGAGATTCTTGTTTAAAAACAAAGATACTTTCAAGCACCAATATTTAATTGCCACTCATTCCAGTGTGTTTATCGATGAATTTCTAGGCATGGGCGGGGATATTTTCTATGTGTACGTCAAAAAAGACAACGAGAGAGGTCAAGAATATTCTCAGGTTGAGCCTCTAAACACTAATAACCTGTCGACTTTGTTCTACGATCTGGGTGTTAGGCCATCGGATCTTCTCCTGGCAAATGGAGTTTTGGTCGTCGAGGGAGCTACGGATAAAGATGTTTATTTAGACTGGGCGAGGAAGATAGGAAAGCCATTTGAACAAGCTCATATTCTTGTCATCGATGCTGGAGGGGCAGGCAACATCAAGAAATATTTGAATTCAGAGGTGGTACAAAGAACGACTTTCAAATTATATTGCTTAGCCGATAAGAATGCCAAATGGGTAAAGGAAAAGGTTGAGGATGTGGTTCCCGAGGAGAATATTATTTTCTTAAAGAAAGGAGACCTTGAAGATTACTACCCCCGTGACATCGTATCACAATTTGCTCAGGAGTATGCCGAAAAAAAAGGCAAGGCTGATCAAATACCTGATAAGACAATAGAGGTAGGAAAGACAGTTAGTAGACTCGATGACCTCCTAGATAAAGGTCGGAAGAGGGATTGGTGGAAAAGGCCACTGGCAGACAAGGTTATTAAGAAAATGATACCCGGGCAGATTGATGGTGAGATAAAAGCTAAACTAACTCGTATCTATGATGCCGTGTAAGGAAACCCTGGCAATGTGGGCAAA
>CAZQBR010000044.1:8364-10304 GCA_964591975.1 uncultured Dehalococcoidales bacterium | reverse complement strand
ATTGGGTCTCTCGTTGCACCGATAAGATTACTCTTTTCAAGAATGCCTTCCAAAGTTATAGGTGTTTATGAATTTTCAGAATTTAAGAAGATAACAAAGATAAATAACCCCGATTTTTCGGGTCTTCGCTCAATGAATCCTTATATTATTAACGCTATGATAAAAGATGAAAGATTGACAGAGGATGGAGACCTGACAGAAGAACCAAAAGTAGATTTTCTATTAGAATGTTTGACAGATGATAATTTCATTGTCAGAAGGGAAGCGATAATAGCCCTAAGAAGATTTAAAGATAAGCAAACAGTAGACCCTCTAATAGAAGCGCTAAAAGATAAACATTGGGATGTAAGAAGAAATGCTGCAATTACCTTGGGAGAGATAGGAGATAGTAAAGCAATAGGACCATTAAATGAACTTTTAAGAACGGAAACGTGGGAGCGTTTAGTCAGAAAAGAGGCAACAATAGCTTTAGGAAAACTGAAGGGTAAAGGAGCGTAAACCAGAAAATATTTGTTTGGTCATCTGGGCATGCTATCTGACTTACCAAAAAATCGTGGTTTTATGAAAGCATGAAAGGAGAAGAAATATGGAATCAGCTATAAAAGAACTGGAAGAAAGAGGGAAGGCAGCCAAGGCAGCCTCGAAAAAGCTCGCTTTTCTCCCCACAGAAACGAAGAACAGGGCTTTGCTTGATGTTGCTGAAGCTCTTATTGATAAGCAGGACGAAATCCTGGCTGCCAACAAAATTGACTATGAAGAGGCCAAAGCTTCTGGCATGAGCGAGGCTATGCTCGATAGGCTTATGCTGTCGCCAGGTCGCCTGAAAGGCATAGCCCAGGACACAAAAACGGTGGCCGCGCTGCCTGACCCGGTGGGCGAGATATTTGAGATGCGAACTCTGCCCAATGGTTTGCAAATAGGCAGGAAACGAGTTCCTCTGGGAGTTATCGGGGCTGTATATGAAAGCCGCCCCAACGTCACCATAGATATATCAAGCTTATGCCTTAAATCGGGCAATGCCGTTATTCTCCGTGGTGGCAGGGAAGCGGTAAATTCCAACAGTGCGTTAGCCAAGGTAGCTCAAGAAGCCTGCAGTCAGGCTGGAGTGCCCCAGGGGGCAATTCAATTTGTTGAATCTACTGAAAGAGCTTTAGTCAGTTATATGCTTAAAATGAAGGGGGTAATTGACTTGGTAATTCCCCGTGGTGGCCCCGGACTAATAAAGCTTATCTCAGAGAATGCCACCATGCCAGTAATTACTGGAGGAGTGGGTGTTTGTCACACCTATGTGGATAAGAGCGCCGACTTTGGCAAAGCCGTAGCCATTGCCTATAATGCCAAGGTTCAGCGCCCCACCGTATGCAATGCCCTGGATTGCATTTTGGTTCACAGTCGAATTGCTCAAGATTACTTGCCTGCCATTGCCAAAGAATGGGCCCAGGCAGGAGTGGAAATGCATTGTGATGAGCGAGCTATGGCTATCCTTGAGCATGCTCCTTCCTTGAGATTAGTTCCAGCAACCGAAGAGGATTGGGGAAAGGAATATCTATCATTAAGGGCAGCTATTAAAGTAGTTGATTCCCTGGATGAAGCCTTAGAGCATATCGAGAAATATGGTTCAGGGCACTCGGAAGCTATCGTCGCTGAGGATTACTCCGCGGCTATGAGATTCCTAAATGAGGTGGATGCTGCCTGTGTCTATGCCAACGCCAGCACCCGCTTCACCGACGGCAGCCAGTTTGGTTTGGGCGCCGAGATAGGCATAAGCACCCAGAAATTTCATGCCCGTGGCCCTATGGCTCTTAAAGAACTCACCAGTTACAAGTGGATTATCTTCGGCACTGGGCAGGTTCGCCCTTAGCCCTTCTATCATTGCGAGGAGCGGAGTGAGCCATAGCGATGAGGAATTTCTTGAGGGACTCGCTACCCGCGTTGATTTT
>CAZQBR010000044.1:0-8264 GCA_964591975.1 uncultured Dehalococcoidales bacterium | reverse complement strand
AGTGAGCCATAGCGATGAGGAATTTCTTGAGGGACTCGCTACCCGCGTTGATTTTGCGCTAGTCGAAAGCGGCGCCCAGCACTCCAGCCTATCTAAGGAGATTCGCATCAGGGCAAACAAGCTGGGGTAAGAAAGCATTTACCATGCTGAGCAATGCTATTAGATAATATATCATTTCGCCATTGCACAATATTCTACCTTGTCATTGCGAGGCTGATGAAGTCAGCCGAAGCAATCCCAGGACAAGCTCGGAACAAGCTCCGCAATCTCCCAATGATAATATATCTTGAATAAAGGAGGGAAAATGACCAAAGCATGCAAAACATGGCGAGAAAAATTAGATGAGAAGCATCTCAGCCATGGCAAGATAGTTAAAATACTCATACCTAAGCCCCTTGATGTGGATGCCCTGATGCGCAAGATTTCGAAAGGGAAGCTCGTTAGTGACGAGCAAATCAGAGAGCGACTGGCAAAGGATTATCACGCCGATAAGACTTGTGCGAAGGTAACTGGAATCTTTTTTCGAATTGCAGCCGAAGCGGCAGAAGAGGACTTGAGAAGTGGGAGGGAACAAATAACCCCCTACTGGCGGGTGATTAAGCCAGATGGCAGCTTAAACGAAAAATCCCCCGGTGGCACGGAAGCACAGGCTGCCCGCTTGAGAGCAGAAGGCCATACTATCGAACCAGGCAAAGGCAAAAAGCCACCCCACGTAAAAGGCTTCGAAAAATCCCTGCAGAAGCTATGATTATGAAAAGGGGGGCCCTACTTCTTTCTCACCGGGAACCTGGCCTCGGTGAGTAGCTCGTCAGGTGGCGTCTCCGGCTCACTCAGATAGACCTCCTCATAGGCACCCACAATCTCGTAGCCATTCTCCGCTATCCATGCCTCCAGGGCATGAATGGTGCCTCCCACCTGATCATAGGGCCCCTTATGCATGGTGGCGGCTACCTCTGCCCCTTCCACCTTCTTAGTGCCCAGGCCCTTCTCATCTGGGCCGCTCGGGGCGATATCTCCCGCTATAGGAGAACATATCTCCCACAAAAGCTCCTCAGCGGGCACCTGCTCCGGGGCGTTAAAGAAAACTCCCAATGGAGGACCAGCGGGAATGTAGCCCTTCTGCCCAATCCAGCCATAGAGTTTGCCAAAGGCTTCGCTTATCAGGCTGTAAGGTCCCTTCACTGAGATAAAGGCCACCGTCATCGGCTCCGTCTTTTTTATTGTGGCTTCAACCTGTGATGCCATTCTTGACCTCCTTTCTTCCTGTCGATATCCCATCTGGCTCAAGCATAGGCATATTAATAAATAACATGTAATTAGCCTTGCGTCAATTTCTACGTGGGCGGGTAAAGGCAAAAAAACCTTAAACAGCGGGTTTGAAAGCCGTTATAGTAAATGCTAAGGTTTGCTGGACCAAAGCGGACTGGGCGAATTCCGAGTTCGCATATCCCGCTGTCATATGAAAGGTACGGGTAGAATTTTTATAAATTTCGCCATCCTTGGCGAAAATATGATTTTGGGAGGTACTTCCTATGAGCACAGAAATTTATTATTTTTCAGGAACAGGAAATTCCCTGGTTGTAGCAAGGGATATCGCGGGAAAAACTAATGGGAAACTGATATCCATACCTTCCGTGATGGATAAAGAAAGTATCACAACCGACGCAGACGTGATCGGGATTGTCTTCCCTGTTTATCATGCAATATTCGATGGTATGCCGCTAATAATTAAAAGATTTGTCAATAAATTGGAAACCATCGATTCAAAGTACGTATTTGCAGTATGCACATGTAAGGGTTGGTCGCGTGTGACGATTAATAAATTTGGTGAAATTATCAAGGCACGCGGCGGTAAACTCTCGGCAGGATTTACTGTGCCAATGCCGGATAACTCAAGCCCTACTACAATAGAAGAACAGCAAAAGTTGTTCAATAACTGGAAGAAAAAGTTTGAGATCATTTATCAATATGTCAGCGCCCGCAAAGAAGGTAAATTTGAAAATACCACATTCTATAATTTAATTATGGCTCCGCTTACTCCGAGATTAAAAAAAATAACATTTAATCTATTGAACAAACTCGCAGACTCATCACATCTACCCTTTGAAGAACTCCTCCCATTGACAGACAGAAGCTTCCTTGCCGACGAGAAATGCAATGGCTGCGGAATTTGCGCAGGCGTTTGTCCCGTAAGTAATATTGAAATGGTTAATAACAGGCCTGTATGGCAGAACCGCTGCGAGTCTTGTTTAGCATGCGTTAATTGGTGCCCGAAAGAGGCAATCCAGGGAGGCATATTAACCGATAAAATACCTACAAGGTATCACCATCCTGATGTGAAGGTTTCTGATTTCATTTTGAGGAAATAAAATATTGATGCAATATTGATTAATAAATACTTAAGATGTCGCCATCCGTGGCTAAGCATAGTACCAATTTCCGTACCGGCCAGCGTACAACAGCATGCCGCCGGTTCGGGCGGAGTACCGCCCTCTCCCAAATTGCCTACGCGAGTACGCTTCGGCAACTTCTACGTGGGAGGGTAAAGGCTAAAAGCCTTATGTAGCAAGTTTGAAAGCCGTTATAGCAAGTGCTAAGGTTTGCTGGACCAAAGCGGATTAGGCGAATCATAAGTCCGTATATACCGCTGTTAGGCGAAAGCGCTAAGTTTTGGAGGAAACATGGAAAAAGAATGCGTCTTTATTGATGTTTTTACAGATATTGCCTATTCAGGTAACCAATTGGCAGTATTTCCAGATGCTGATGGATTAAATACCGAACAGATGCAAAAATTAGCAAACGAAATCAATTATTCAGAGACAACTTTTATTTTCAATAGTAGTGATCCAGAAGCTGATTTTGAGATAAGAATATTTACGATCAAATTTGAACTGCCTTTTGCTGGTCATCCGATATTGGGAACCGCTTATTCTATTATGAACATCCTTGATATATGGCCCGAAAAGAAGAACATATTAAAATTGAAGACAAGGGCGGGCATTATTCCTCTTGAAAAAAAGAATAGTATTATCTGGATGACCCAGAAAGAACCAGAATTCTTCGGTCAATATACTGATAAGAAAGAGATTGCGGATTTGGTTAATTTATCATCTGAAGATATTTCAGATAATTTGCCTACTGAAGAGCTGTCAACAGGAATTAATATGCTCATAATCCCTGTCAAAAATCTTTCCGCGATTCAAAGGGCAAATGGACATGTAACCAACTTGAACAAGTTCTTCAGGAATAAGGATTCTTTGGCGTCTTATCTATTTACATTCGAGACCATGGATGCCAGTGCAAAGGTTCACACAAGGTTCTTTGCTCCACATTTAGGAGTGATAGAGGATGCGGCTACTGGAGCCGCAGCAGGCCCTCTGACAGCCTATTTGTTAAAATACGATGTTTTTGGTAGATGTTTTGAAATCCAAAATGAGCAGGGGATAGAAATGGGAAGAGCATCAAAAATACTGATGAAAGGTGAGCTCAAAGATAATAGGTATATGATAAAGATAGGCGGAGCATGTGCTTATGTTGGAAGAGGAGAGTTTACAATATAATGGCGTTATCGCCTAACAGAGCGTATCTGGTTTCGGCTGACGCCTTCGCCCAAATTGCCTTCGACAACGTCCTATATTCGCGAACGTTAAACGAAAACATGCATACCTATTATGGAGGCGCAAAATGCAGTACACGGATATTATTGAGAGGCTAAAATCCTTGTCTAATCCCAGAGCAATAGAGGGCATGGCAAGATATGGGATTACGCCACAGAAAACCTACGGGGTCTCCATTCCAAACTTGAGGAAAATTGCCAAGAGGGCAGGAACAGACCACAAGCTTGCTCAACAACTCTGGGCATCGGGTATTCACGAAGCACGGATACTTGCAAGCATGGTTGATAACCCGGACGAGGTGACAGAGGAACAAATGGAGAGTTGGGTAAAGGATTTTGACTCCTGGGATGCTTGCGATCAATGTTGCAATAATCTCTTTAGGAGAGAGACTAAATTTGCTTACCAGAAAGCTGTCGAATGGAGTTCCAGAGAGGAAGAGTTCGCCAAAAGAGCAGGGTTTGTTTTGATGGCAGCATTAGCCGTTCATGACAAAAATGCAAAAGACGCGGAATTCCTAGAGTTCCTGCCCATAATAAAAAGAGAGTCTGTTGACAGTAGAAACTTCGTCAAAAAAGCAATCAATTGGGCGTTAAGGCAAATCGGGAAAAGGAATCTCAATCTGAACAAGAAGGCGATTGAAGCCGCTAAAGAGATTCAAAAAATAGATTCGAGGAGCGCTAAATGGATTGCTTCCGACGCAATTCGAGAACTGACCAGTAAAGCGATTCAAGAAAGGGTTCGGGGGTAAGAAGGAATTTGGCACCGAGGAGCCCTATGAAGGATTTACCTCAAGTCATAAGCGCATATATGTCTAAAACAACTGGCATTAGGGAACACTGCGCCCGGTGCTTGCGAACCGAACGATGGGATGGGAGCGTAGTACTGATGATTGTCGACGCAGCTTTCACTTCTATCGGCCTTAATTACTTTACTGCCGTAGTCCCCAATGTGATGAAATTCAAAGAAGAACTAGTTGATTGTGGCAAGGTTAAAGACCTTGAAAGCCTGAGCAGTCTCTCAGAAGAGAAAACGAAAAGCATCTGGAGAAATAGGAGGTCCTGGCAAGTAGCAAAATCTATCGCCTCTTATCTTTATGAACTTGGGAACATGAAAGGCTTGGATGAGCGAAGAGCCTTTAGGTTCTGGGCAGCTAATTCGCAGCTCGATGGCTGGAGAGAAGACCCCATAGGTAAAATCAGCGGAGTTGGCATTACTACATTCCAATATTTAAGGATGATGGGAGGTGTGGATACAGCAATGCCTGATAAGATAGTGAGGAGAGTAGTCAGGCAAATCCTCGATGAAGCTGAGCTGGATATGCCAACCGAAAGGGATATAGACTTGGTCAGGACAATTGAGCGATTGTCAGAACTCTCAGGTTACAGACCTATCGAGATATGCTGGATGACATGGCTCATCCAACCTGAGGGGAACATGATAAGGATGAGCAAGTATCGGAATCTCCTAGACAAGATATAGATGAGTAATCTGGGCAAAGAGTTCGAATCAAATTGGTGAAATCCCTCAGGTTGCGCCCTTCGAAACACTATGTATCCTCTTCATGAATATTTTTACGATAGATTATCCCAATCCCGACTGCCTTTGCGCCACAAATACATAATAAGCCACAGGAAAAGGACAGATGAAAGAACGACAAAGGCCATGGTCTAAATAATAACGATTGATAGCATCGGCTACAATCTCCACGAAGGCCTAAACTTCTTGACTTTGTTTTCGTTTTTAATGTTAAACTAGTGAGAGGGGAGGCAAGTAAATGAATAAGTCGCTCAAAATCTCAATTCCCGTGCTGCTAATTCTGGGTTTAATGCTGACCAGCGCTTGTGCTTCAGCAGGTGCCCCAACAATGCCAGGTATGCCAACGATGCCAGCACCAATGGAAATGCCGCCACCAGCTCCAGAAGGATTTGTTGATAAGGGGGAATATACGAGTGCAGTTCCTGAGGAACCAGCTGTAGAGCGCAAAATCATAAAAACAGGCTACATAACCCTGGAGGTGGAGAGCGTAGTTGAGGCTATGGACGAGGTGGCCGGGGTAGCTGGCGAGCTGGATGGCTACGTGGTTTCCTCCAACAAATACGAACATGAAAGGGGGATTTCGGGCAGCGTTGCCATCCGTGTTCCCGCTGAAAGCTTCGAGGACGCCTTTGAAAGGCTTCGCGAGTTGGCGATAAACGTGCCGCAGGAGCGCACTCAAGCAACGGACGTGACCGAGGAGTACGTCGACCTCGAGGCCCGGCTGCATAACCTTGAAGCGACTGAAGCTCAGTATCTGGCACTGCTAGAGAAGGCTACAAAAGTGGAGGAAATGCTAGAGGTGCAACAGGCGCTTTCCAATGTGCGAGGGCAGATTGAACAGATTGAAGGTCGTATGAAATACCTGGAACGCACCTCGGATATGTCGCTTATCGAAGTAACCCTAAATCAGACCAAGGGGTTATTAGCTGAGCCCTCCTGGAGTGCCTCAGGTGCCCTCAAGTCGGCAGTGCGTGGACTAACCACATTCGGAAGAGGTTTAGCCACTGCGCTCATCTGGATTGGCATCTTTTGCTGGGTGTGGATTCCGCCTTTGGTAATCTGGCTAAGGCGTCGAAGGAGAACAAGGGGATAGATTTCTGAGATACTCAGCATACTGAGCTAAACGGGAGAAAACGAGTGCCGCGCGGTCAGGTTGAGTATAGTATGCGAGTCCTTTCTGCCCTGCCATCTTCTTTGCCTTAGCGTCTATATTCTCACTTTCAAGCTCTGTGGCAACTATGATTGGTTTATCGTGTTTGGCGACCAGGGCCATCAACTGGTTGAAGAGCTGGCCTATACCGTCCTCGAAGGTTCTAAGCTTTTCCTGTGGAACTGAGCTTGATGCCAGATCATCACGGAATAATACTCCGGTACTTATTGGTAGTGCCACGATTAAATTTAGCAATATCATCCCATCAATGCTATGACAGCGAAGCAAAGCCTCGATAGCCTTCACCACATCCATACCAAAAACTCCTGCTACCAAATCCACTGGATTGTCATGGTTCCACCAGGGAGGCAAGAGAGCATTCAGCTCCCTTATAGTATCCTCAGGAAGGTGAGCCACATTAAGGCCAGCATAAGCACAAGCATCGGCAGCTAGAACCCCCAACCCTCCACCGGCAGTGAGTATCCCGACGTTCCTTCCCCTGGGCAAGGGCTGATTCAGAAGGGCAACACCAATGTCAAACATCTCATCCACGCTTCGAGCCCGTATGATTCCTGTCTGCTTGCAAGCAGCATTGAAGGTGGCATCAGAGCCAGTTAAGGCTGAGGTATGTGACCTGGCTGCCTTAGCCCCGGCAGCAGTGTACCCCACCTTAAGCATAACGATGGGTTTTCTTCGACTGACCTTTTTGGCTGTTTCAAAAAACTTTCTCCCATCTTTGAACCCCTCGGCGTAGCTCAGTATAACTTTAGTCTCTGCATCCTCGGCTAAATACTCGAGATAATCTTCACAATGTAAATCTGCTTCGTTGCCGTAGCTGATAAGCCTGCTGATGCCAAAGCCTTTATCTATCAATTTATGAGCGAGGGAGACAGCCACATTGCCACTTTGCGAAACTATGGCAAAGGGGCCTGGCTTAGGGTATAAAGGAGGCATGGTAGTGGACAAATTACAGGTTGTGCTGATGATGCCAAAGCAATTGGGTCCCACTAAAATCATTTCCCTCTCGCGGGCTATGCGGACTATCTCCTGTTGTAGCTTCTCTCCTTCAGTTCCCACCTCAGCAAAGCCAGCAGTAATGATGATTCCTGCCTTGATTCCTTTCTTGGCGCAGTCTTCCAGCACTGACGGGATGTTGGAGGAAGGTATTACAAATATAGCCAGGTCGGGAGGCTCAGGCAAAGCCTCAACATCAGGGTAGGTCTTTAAACCCAGTATCTCTTTCCCTCTTGGGTTTATCGGGTAGACTTTGCCTCTGAAGCGCCCGGCTATAATGTGGGATAATATAATGGAGCCCCATTTTTCTGGATTAGCTGATGCTCCAATAAAGGTAATCGACCTGGGATTAAGGAGGGGCTCAAATTTCTCAATTATTCCAGACATAACATTCCTTCCTGTAAGCTTTAATAGCTTCAAGGTACTCTTCATGAGGAAGCCAGACAAAGTCCATTGGGCTTCCAGCCGGAGGAATTGAAAATAAGCGGGGAAAAGCGAAAACTTTTGTAGCACATCTCCCCGTAGTCTCTGATATGGCCTGTGCCATGATAGCTATTATTGGCAAGTTAACAACTCTTACAGGGCGTCAATGATATGCGGATAACCCCATCAGCTCTGTAATCTCGGTCTTTGTTGGATTCGCTGGACAGAGCTTACCATTGAAGCTCAGCTCGATGGAATCCTTTGAAAACATTCCCCGATCTTCAATGGATTATTGCCGGCACCGGCCAGCGCCAATGAACATGGGTTAAATAGGAGCTTCAGTGCCTGCTTCATCTGATTTCAATTTTCTAATCAACCACCCATGATATCCCAGTCAAAGGATGCTGTCAATTGGTAGTCTCTTCCAATACAAGATGAGCCTGGAGGGAGGGATGATTTCTAACGAGACAATCGCCAATCAAATGAGCGATAATCAATTTGCAGAAAGGATGCTGAATGCTCGC
>CAZQBR010000043.1:0-10772 GCA_964591975.1 uncultured Dehalococcoidales bacterium | reverse complement strand
GTTTAACACTTTGGCTTAAGCCAAGGTCAGTCAGCAGAGGTGCTTAAGCTACCGATGTTTCCACGGCTGAATACCCGCCTCCAAAGCTTGCGCTCTGTTACACAATTCGATGAATTAGTATATAGGATGTTGTTCATCCGCTCTATCTATTCCTCACGCTCATCGGTATATTGCGAGGGTGACTTACCGCGCTTTTTGGTGACTCTGGGATATTTTCTCCAGGAAACCTCATCTCTTAGCCCTATCAATTCAACTTCGTGCCACCACCCATCTCCATAGTCAAACAAATAGAGGAATTTCCGGCCAAGTTGCAGATGCAGACTGTCTATCCTCGCACGATTGGCATATTTGCCTGCTTCAGGCTCATCAGGGTCAGGCAAGGTATGTTCACTGTCTTTATCGTAAGGCTTATTACTCATGAAGAAGCTATACAAGTGCTCATCAAAACGGTCAAACGCGTTGAAGATTGCTTTATGCAGACTAGACAACATCTGGTTCCCCCTGATCTCAATGATACGCCATATGTTTGGCCTATCTTTAAGAGAGACCTTAAACTGGTAAATCTTAGTGATATTAGAACCAGCCTGGCTCTTTCTGCTAGCTTCAATCATTGACTTATCCAGATGACGTTCAGACCCCTTCTGGAAGCTGTGGACGGTTTTTAGAACCTCTTGGGCCAGGGCATTTTGGGGCTCAACCCTAACCGCGTTCCCAGCAAACTCTTTAGCCTTGCTGATGTTAGCCATAGATAGGTAAGCAACTGCCAGGTCGGTCAGGACATTCACATTAGTTGGCGCAAGCTCAATTGCTCTATGGAGGTATGCTAAGCCTCTTGCTTTATCTCCACTACTGTATATCGCCCATCCTAATCCACGTACATATTCATCATTATTCGGTTCCTTCTCAACAGCTATCTCAAGCTCCTGAATGGCTGTTTCCCATTGGCTCTTTATGGAATAGGCGAATCCGAGCAGGTAGTGGTAAGCAGGATTCTCCGGCTTATAGCTGATTGCCTTCTTGATATGATTCTCTGCCAGATCAAGCTGGTTGAGTGTAAGGAAAATGTCGCCAAGATAGGCATTTGCGTACTCAGCGGCAATTTCGTCGTCTCTATACCTTATCAGAACATACCTGTATATTTCGATGGCTTTGTCGTAATTGCCCCGTTCAATATGGTCTTTAGCTTCAGCCCATATGGTATAAAGCTCCGGTGCCATGTCGTTATTCATAAAATCTCCCGGCATAACCATGTGATTGGGTGATACCATATTCAAGCTTGGCAAGCCTTTGGCACACTTTGACTGCTTGCCGTTGATCGTTGCCCCCCACTACAAAGAGTTTATATTGGGACGTTTCAATTACGCACTTGTGTTTCCCCGGCTCTGCATCAGGAGCATGCGCAAGGAGAGCCGCTTTAAACGCCATGTTCAACACCTGCTATTGTTGACTGCTTATGCGGATGAACTCGGGCATTTCATTTAATCAACACATAAGCAAACCGGGGTCCGCCTAATCCGCTGTCGCAGGTGTAATTGTAGCACCTGCGGTAACGGGTATAAAATTAGGAGGAGTAGCTCGTGACATATCAAGGAGAGTAAGTCGAACCCCGCTGAAATCCATATCGGTTATGGTTAAGCAAAGCGCCCGATTGTTGGCTCACGACCTTGAGCCAAAATAGCCCCTCGAGTAGAGGAAAACCCGAACATTTTCTCAAGTGTAGTTCTTGCTCTTGGTGGGAAAGAATAGGAAGGGGTCAAATACCCCGTCCTTCCTTTGTAGGATGCAGCCGTCGTATCTGCGTAGACCTCTATGATGCCATCATTAAGCTCTGTCCCACCCGGCACCGTCAAGATGATGATAAAGATGCTATCAAAATAATTATGACTGGCTCGGCGAGCGACCCCATAAACTTTCAGCCTCATATTCGTAACAACCTTCGCCGTGAGGCTATCAAAAAACGAATGAAAGACCCCTTAGACCTGATGAGATTGGCTATTGTCCGTGATATGTGGCTTACCGGCTTTGACGCTCCTCATCGCCCTTTGTTTTTATTCTACAGGAGCCTCGCATTCAAGGTGATCCTTTTTGGGGAGGCAGGCCAGCTTGGATATTAGACAGGATGTTATGCTATCAACCATCACTGGGCGGCACATCAGCTTAAGACTCGCAGATTGCTCATAGTGCTTCAAAGGCTCGACGTAACAAATCGGAGCCAGTTTTTAAGTATGATATATACCCAGTGCCGAGAGGATAATTACTAGAGCAATACAAAGTGAGACTGTTGCCCATCCGCGCGATCTAGGTTTCTGCCAGAGAAAGGCTATAGCTGTACCCAGCAGTGCTACACAAGCACAGAAAAGACCTAACACTAGTCCAAACTGGATAAATCCATCACCCCTAGCTAAATTATGCAGCCAGAAATGCGCCCCCGGGAATTCCCTTCCTCCTACCTCTTGCCATATAGCAGCTGCTGTTTTCCCTTCCCAGATTGCGTAAAAAACATAGTGAGGGTCCATGATGTTTCTATCCTGAAACGCTATAACTATCAGTAGCCCTATTGTGTAGATCAGTGCTGCTGCAATGGAAAGCCAATAAATGCAGCTTCCATAGACACGCTGTGGAACTGATTGAGTATAAGAAATTTTATTTTCTTCCATAAGTCTTATCTCCCGCCGCGAAGTTTGGGGAATTTACCTATTATAGCCAGACTAACCAATGCCATGATGATCAATAATACTATTATATATGTTGCTCTAGGAACATCTGATATGCATCCTAGTTTGTTCAACCCTTTGACTGCTAAGCCGAAGCTTGAAAAAAGCATTACACCAACCAATATGTATCTTACGGATCTGGCTCTGACTCGAATTAAAAGATGTGCTCCTATTATTCCTCCCATAACATGCCCGACTAACCAGGGAGCTACAAATAATGGGATTATGGCTCCGGAAAGCAGATAAGGCCATATTGTGATACTAGTGCCCATACCGATTAGGACTCCGCTAGTGGCGGCTGCTACCTTAAGTGGGACTAGCATTACCAGGCTCATTACTGGGACTATTGCCCACCCTCCCCCCAAACCAAAGAAACCAGAAATCACGCCAACCCCCACCATAGTCAGAACTCCCACTGCCGCTCTAGTTAGGCGATAGCTAACAACTTTTCCCAGAGATGGTTCATAGTAGGACTGTGTCAATCCTAGCCATTGACTAAAGTGGTCTACCTTTTTCGCTTCAGGCCATTCCCTTTTCACCCCTCCTTTCAGAAAATAGATAGCAATTGCTAGAATAATGCCACCAAGCATTATTCTGATGATCCCCTCGCCACTTGCTCCCATTCGGCTAGCTACCAATAGTGCCCCTTGAGCTCCGATAAAACCACCTATTCCATAACCACAACAGCAAAAAATGGCAAGTTTAAGGTTGCCTACTCCGCTTTTCATGAATGGTCCTGTTGCTATCAACCCGCTGAACATGGCTACGGTGAGACCGGTTGCCCTAATTATTAAACTGTCAATTGGAGTGAAGGCCAGCATAATTGGGGTGAATATAACCCCACCTCCAATTCCAGCAAGGACAGAGATTGTAGCAATGGCAAAGCCCAGTAGAAAGAATCCAAAGAGCAATCCAGTTATATTGGTTAGCGCCATACCCCCAGAGGGTGTGGCTGATCCTCTTGAGATCAGTATCATAGCTATATATGACATTATAAGCACGGCGAACATCACAGTTAACTCAATCCATGGAGATTTTTTAAGTGACTTCTTCGTATTCGCCATTCTTTTATCCTTCATAATGTGTGAATGGAAACCTCAGCAATGGCTTTCTGATTTTAGATATTTATCCAGGAAGCTTATTGCATCTTCTCTAGCTTTTTCGCTAAGTTCGGCATTATATTCCCTTCGGTCAGGCCAATTGAAGGCGTGGTCCACATTAGGATAAATCTTTAATTCACAGAATTTATTATACTGTTTCAAATGCTGGCATAGCTTATGGGTGGGTTCTATTGGAATGAAGTGGTCGCTATCACCTTGAATAATCAACAAAGGGCAGGAGATACTGTGAATAAAGTGGGGATCCAGTTTGATTTTTCTAAAAAATTGCCTGATTTGGGACAAATCGCTCGGCGGATAATACAATACCACTACTTTTATGTCCCTATCATAAGGAGCCATTATCACTGCTAAAGCAGCTCCTAAGGAAAACCCCAGCAACCCAATTCGAGTTTTATCCCCACATACTGCAAGGATTGTAAATGCTCTACCATATCTGAGATATCACTGAGCTGCGCTTCGGCGGGCTTTTCCCTTTCCGCTTTAGTCCCAAACTATTGAGGAGTGAAAATAACATGCCATTCCTTGGCTATTTCTTCGCTGAAGGACTCATGACGAGCTTGAAATCCTTCCATGCCATGGGGAGTAAGTATCCTTGGATGCATCAAATTACCCTCTGGATGGCATTGAGTAGCTTGTGTTCTTATTTTGCTACTCTGATAAGAAATTCTAGATTTGGCTATATTCATCTTGGTTTTTTCATGCTTGGTTAAGGCTGCAAAAATACCAACAGAAACTCAGCTTCGGGGAATGAGCTAAAAGCAGCTACGCTTAGCTCATGCTTTGCAAAAACTCTTCTATAATGCCTAAACTCCCTTTCTTGATGACCAGGTTAAACATTTTGTCCTTGGCCTCTGCTGGAAGCAGCTCAACACTTTTGGTGGTGGCAGAATCATACTTAGCCATTGGATAGAGCTTTAGAATCTTGTCCCTCTGTTCTGTGGTGCATTGCAATGGAAGCACTTTCATTCCCGCTAACACATCCTTAGTCACATATGCCAAGCCAATCTCATTTAGCTTGTCATATCTCTCCTCGTTAACCCACAAATTAATGGAACATGTTTCAGCCATTTTTAGCCCCCTTAAATTTCATCAGAGACTTTTCTTGCTCTCTTAGTTTCATAGCTTTGGGAGTTCAAATACCGGCTGCCTCTTGCTTAGATATTTCTCGTTGCAAAAAGGCGAACCAAAACCATACTTATCGGCAACTTCCATCAGTTCATCAAACACTTCTGGTCTGAAGATAAGTTTGGTGGGTTTAATCTTATCTGTTATTATGCTTCTGATCATAGTGCCGCTAAATCCTTGCTTTTCCTGGCTATGCCCACACAATCCGGAGTAGGTTACCTCCCCACATATTGGACAATACCACCACTCTAAGACACGCACTGGTTTGATTTTTAAACTGTCTTCAGGGATCTGGTCAAATATCCTATGGGCATCGTATGGATCATAGTAACTGCCCACGCCAGCGTGATCTCTACCAAACATATGGTGTGTACAGCCTAAGTTCTCCCTCAAGATGGCATGGAAGATAGCCTCCTTTGGTCCAGCATATCGCATATCCCATAAAGCAATAGAAACCATGTGTATATCATCTCTAAAATATCCTGCTTCATGTAGTCTCTGCTGACCCAAAACAATGGCCTCATCTATGAAATCCCCCACCCGCTTCGGCCCAATTATGCAGCTTACCAGTATACCTGTTCGTAGTTTTTCTACCGGAAGATCCCCATTAGCAGAAAACCAGGCTCCTTTCATTAGCCATTCGTGACCACTATGAGGCACATTCCTGGTTTGGTGTGCTACTATTCGCTCCCATCCCCTCTCGGCAAACCTTTCTCTGATCTGCTTGGGTGTATACCAGAACCTATCAAACGGAGGATTAAACTTAGGGACATTCACCAGGGTAACTTTTCCACTCATGAACTTGTCCTTCAGTTCATTGAACATCCCTACACCAGGATGCTTTATATCAGTTGTGCCCAGCACGGTCTGCGCCATCTTAGTCTTGTCAAAATCAAAGATACTTTCCACCTCCAGGGTAGCTAGAGGTCTATTCTGGTAAACAAGAAGGATGGCGTCTCCTTGTTTAATTTGCTTCTCGCTGATTTCTTCACGCGTAATATCAAATACGATTGGCACAGACCAGAGTGTGCCATTTGGCAATGTCATTCTCTCACACACTGCTTCAATGTCTGCTTTATCCATAAAGCCCTCTAATGGAGTAAAAAAACCATAGGCGATGTCAATACACTCTCCGGCAATTCGCCCGGTAATAGCTACTTGTTTTAACCCTTTAATGCGCTCCTTTGCTTCTGAGGGTGAAGTTATTACTCTTTCAACAATCTCCTTATTACCATACCCTATATATTTCATCTGGTACTGTCTGCCTCCTTTACATTCCTGGGCGGCAGGACGTTCCTGCCTCTACATCTTTGAATAGTCACTAGCAACCACTTAGGCTATAAATCGCATTCCAAGAACTTAGCTCCTTCTACCGAGAGTGTTTTTCCCGCCAGACCCTAATAGTTAGGCCCATAGCCCTAGCCTTTAAATATCCAGTCGCCCCTACCAAATTCTCTTCCCCCAATAAAATGGCCTCACGTATCCCCCAACTGTCTCACCTTACATTAAAAAGCAGCACAGCACATTTTGCCATCGTCCTTGGTTTTAGAAATGCCACCTTTGGTTCTGGCTATAATTTCACGAGTCACCCACACATATTTTATGGCCACGATTTTCCTATTTCCCATACACCAGCAGTCATGCTGCAAAAACGAACCTTCATACTCTCCCATAAAATCCTTATTCCGGTCTATTTCTCTTATTCGCTATATCACCTTCACAACTGGGGGTGGGGGGGGTACTGCCTGCCTCACTTTTTCACCATCGATTTTACATCCGTAAATAAACCGGCCACTTGGTCACACCCTTCATGGCACCTTGTTTAGTCAGGCGATGCCCAGTGATGAACCAGCCCCTGGAAATCATCCATTGCCCTACCAAACCGAGAAGGCTATGGACAACATCACTACATAAGCCTCCTTCTTATCGCCAACAAAACCTTAGCCCCGTTAAAAGCGCACGGTTAACTACATTGGCATTAGCACTTAGTTACATATATCCCAGCTTGCGCATCCTTTCCATTGATTGTTCCTTGTCCTGCCTTCTGCCCGCTCTTTCAGGTACGTTCTCAATGTCCTGTTCCCAAGCCGGCACGCCAACTTCCCCTGGGTTGCTGGTAGTCCTTGCTCCCAAGGAACGGTAGCCTATCTCATAAAGTGAGCAATAGGGAATGTTGTATAATTTGGTGGCATCCCATATGTCTCTTTCCGTGAAATGCAAAATCGGGGATATCCTGGTGTGCTCGGGCATTAGATAGCCACCTTCCTTTTGGGTAAAGTACTCATCACCCGTCCTTGCTGCCTGCTCGTCCCGTCGAAGAGCCATAAACATAGCTTTTATATTATTTCCCTCAACGAATTGATTGAACATAACCGTTTTCATCAGGTGATTGCCCGCCTGAGATTCCGCTTCAAATGTGAATGAATCACCTTCCAAAGCAATCCGTTTTAGCTCAGCGCGATTGCGTTCATTTAAGTCCTTCACCTGAACGGTATTGCCCATATGGCTTTGACAGCATTTGAGCACATCGAAATTGCAGAGCCAGGTGAGATCTATGCCCCACTTTGCTGATATCTTTACCAAGAAGTCTGTGATCTCCGGAAACGCATCACCTTCATCGATAGTCATAACCTTAGGAAGCTCAACATTGTCCTCCACACAAACTTGGCGAACCAGCCAGAGGTTTGTGGTGCTATCCTTCCCACCCGTCCATGTAATAGCCGTATCGGCAGGGTTAAACTTTTTAAATGTTTCGCGGACTACCTCCTTTGATTTCTCGACTAATTCGTTGCACCTTTTTGCTTTATCTTGCTCTGTCATTCTTAATTCCTCCTTCTTTTTGTTTTTATTAACTGAGCCATATTCTCACCCTGGGTTTCAATTTACTCTTTAGATTCTCTGCGGCAGGTGATATGTCAACTATATTATTCAATTCCTGGGGGTCTTCCTTGAGGTCATACATTTCCCACCTGTCAAGGTTTGCGCGATATATTATCTTAAGGTCCTCTTCTCGATAAAAATAGCTATCCTTTTCTATATCCCCGCCTCGCTTGCTTCTCTGGTCTATAGCTTCCCCGAAACATCCCCTGCGAGGATAATTCTCAATGGGCAAGAGCGGATGACCCTTGAATTCTTCCACCGGCTCAAGCCCGAAAAGAGATATTATGGTAGGTGGAATGTCTACATTGCTGACTAGCTTGTCACAGGCTCCAGTGGTGCCAGCACCATATATGAGCAGTGGTATATCTATAAGCTCGGAATACATCTTATCGTCATGTGAAAGTCCTCCGTGCTCGTTGAACTCGTCACCATGGTCATTGGTTATAATAACCACTGAATCTTTCAACACCCCGAGCTTCTCCATGGAAGCAAAGATTTCCTCAGTGTACGTATCTACCTCTCTGACATGTATTTCGTAAAGTTTCTTCAACAGCTCCACTTTGCTGACATCGGAAACATCCCGCTTCAAGAGGGTATCTTTAAAGAGGCTGTACGCCTCATCTTGGCTGATAGTAAGCGAAGGGTCTACCATATCTACATATTTTCTTTCCGGCATATATGGTTCATGGACATCCATGTAATGGAACCACAGGAAAAATGGCTTGTAGGCTTCTTCCTTAGTGAATGAGGATAACCACTCAGTGAGTTTACTGTTAATCACATTACCTGTTACATACGGGAGCCTATCGCCAACCTCTTCCTCCATAGAGTCATAAAAAACATCCCAACTACGGTCCCAACCGAGGAAGGCACTGATATATGGATTGGAATGGAATGCGGCAGTCACAATTCCAGCTTTAGAAAGTGGCTCAGAAACCAATGTTCTTTGGGGTGAAAGGCCTTTTGGCTGACCATAGTCTAGGAAATAAGAGGAGGTAAGTATTCCAGGAAATGAAGCCTGGGTATATGGGCCACTAGCTTGGCCCCTGGTAAATTTGATACATTTATCCGCTAGGGAATCTATGAACGGACTTAACCCCTTTTTGTTGCCATAACACCCCAGGGCATCCTTTCTTAAAGCATCTATAGTGAGCAAGATAACATTTTTCATCGCATTCCATCCCTCTTATTTTGTTTTTTCGTTTATCTTCCAGCTCCACGCCTTTCAGCCAGCAATGCTTACCATCCTAATAGCCCAAACGCTCAAGGCGGGAGACTACTGCTGCCTCCTTTACCCCTCCCTCTTCCTCAGTTGTTCCTGGTCTCGGTTCTCTTCGCCTCGCATATCTTGTCACAGGCCTCTTTAACCCAGAGTAATCCATCCCGTAACGGAAAGCACAGAAGACGGGACACGATTTTGATTTGGATAGTGATGTTTCATATGAAGGCAGATTATTAACGTATTCCCAGACTAAGTCACCTTTTGGCGACAGTTCAAAAAGCCTGCCTGTGGTTGACTCGCAGACAAACGTGTTCCCATTGGACAGTCTCTGGCAGCTTCCCATCGTGGGAGAGTAGAAAAGCTCCTTCGGCTCTGGCCAGTTTCCTCCAAAACCCCAGACTATTTTGCTACTACTGGGGTTAACTTCTAGAATTCGAGAGAAACCCTTAGCCAAACCCCTCGGGTGAAGGCCATTATCGAATACCAGGAAGTTACCGTTATCTAATACACTCGGAGAATGTTGATGCGCCAATTCGCCTTTTGGCCCTCCATATCGCCACTTAACATCGCCACTCCTCTTGTCGATAATGGCTATCACATTAGTCTGCATGAAGCTCATCAGGATATCGTCATCAGGAAGCTCGGCCACAGCGTTGGCATGAGTCCATCCACAGCGGGGACATATGGGGCAGGCTATGTCAACATCCGGGTCAAGATGCTCATGGCCAATCCACTCCCAGGCCACTGTTCCTTTAGGCGTGACCTCCTGGATGGCATCACCCCACATAACTCCCTCCCGCTCGCTTCCAGGATCACCACCTTTAACCCTTGCCGCAATCTCCTTAGGCACCTCCACCCACCTGAGCACCAGAGTATTGCCTTTTTCTGTCCGGTCGAAGGCATGATGCAAATAGGGCTCGTTGTACTCCCATACTACATTGCCGTCCCAATCGACTTCCTGGAGGCTACCCCCAGCACCTTCAAGATCAACAAGTGGGCCCTTATCAACCTGGCCCATATAAAGCAGGTTCCCATTGGGTAGCAAGTTTGCATAAATTGGCTTATGGCGCGTCTTCCAGCTGTGCACAGTATTACCCAGCATATCAATCAACCACACCTCCTCACCATCTACCGGAACCAGCATGGTGACGCCCACGTATGCCCTGGTTATGTCATAGAAAGTCAAACCCTTAATGCTATTAAACGCGACACTCATTAAACTTTCCTCCTTTCTAACTTAATACAAAGTTCCACGTAAAGCGACCCCATAACTAAAAGATACGCGGTACAAAGCTCTTCTTAAAAGCTGCCGGCCCATACATCTGGTTCTCCCATGGAAATCTAGCTGGGTCTAAATCTTTTCCTTTAAACCCAGGGTAGTCGCTGGGGTAGCGAGGAGCACGAAATATCAAGTTAAAGTTATCTATCGATATTTCCATTTGTTTTACTCGCAATGGGACGATATACTCCCACACCAGTTCACCCTCATATGTCACCTCAAGGATTCTAGAGTTGCTGCAGGAATCACATATGACAGTATTACCATTGGGCATCCGGTTAGCGCCAGCCATGAGCGAGGAGTAAAAATCAGACGGCACCTCCGCCTTGTATTCCCACACCTCCTCATCCGTATTCGGGTCGATTTCGACCACTCGAGAATAGGGTGCCCCATAGTTGTGGCGGTGTGACCCATTATCGCAGACAAGAAAG
>CAZQBR010000042.1:0-10849 GCA_964591975.1 uncultured Dehalococcoidales bacterium | reverse complement strand
TACTTGCTGGTAAGTTCTGGTAAAAGATAGCTAAGGCAAGAAGAAGTAAGGGGAGTTTGGCTATTGCGTAGCCGGAGGTGAAACTTCGCCTGGCGATAAATTGAGACTAGTAACTTTCGATACCTTGGGGCAAGTCCTTTTTGATGAACTGGAAGAATTGTTAGGCGCTTTCTCACGCGCCCTAAAGGAGCATCGGAATAAATCTGATGACCCCGCCATATGTTTTCACACATAGAATTTCAAGAGACGTTGCTAAGTTTGATGTGGCAAATTTTTGAGGTGTGAATTGAGAGACAAGGAGCGGAGGAAGCTAAAGAAGGCAACGACAATAGTCGACGAATAAGGAGCAACTAGACAAAACAAGGAGGAGAAATGAAGCAATCCACAAAAGCCAAGCCCTTTACTATGTTCTTACTTTCGGACAAGTGCTCTGGGTGTCTAACCTGTCAATTAGCCTGCTCCTATTTTACTGAGGGTGTCTTTAGCTTGTCCAAGGCAAAACTCAGAATCTCAAGGTATGAGGAGGGCAGCAGGTTCATGATCGCCTTCCTGCCAAATTGCACTAATTGTGGTTTCTGTGCTGACTATTGCCCTTGGGGTGCCATTGCAAAGGTTAAATCGAAGAAGGAGGTAGGTTAATGACAAAGATAGGGGGATATGCAGGTAAAATCTTATATGTTGATTTAACCCGAAGGACTAGCGAGTCAAAACCACTCCCCCAAGATCTTATGAGCAACTTCATTGGTGGGCCAGGAATCAACGCCAAGCTAGCCTATGAGATTATAAAGCCGAAGACAGAGTTCTCCTCACCAGAAAATGCCATGTTGATTAATATACCACCTTTGGTTGGTACCTTTGCTCCTGGGGCAGGTAGAGCTAGCTTCATGGCGGTATCACCTCAGACCGGAACCCTAGCTTACTCTGGCACTGGAGGGTTGTATAACCTTAAGTTTGCTGGCTACGATGAGCTGGTGATTACAGGCAAAGCAGATAGACCAGTATACCTTAAGATACTGGATGATGAAGTGGAAATCCTTGATGCCAGTGACCTCTGGGGAAAGGATGCCATGGAGACCACAGATATCCTGTGGGCCAAGTATGGAGATGAATGGAATGTGGCATGCATTGGACCAGCAGGTGAAAATCTCGTCAGGTATGCCTCTATAAATTCCAATAAGTTTTCTCTCTTTGCCAGGGAAGGTTTTGGCGCGGTGATGGGTTCTAAGAACCTTAAAGCCATAGTTGTCTGGGGAACAAAGGATATTGAGATAGCTGATCGCTCAAGATTTCGTGAACTTTGTGACACTGCCCGGGAGGACATAACGGGAGATCGCTATTTCCCAGCATGGAGAGCTCTTGGCTCCCTTCTTGGGCTGGGACACTTTGAACGCTCGGGGTTGCTTCCTGTTAAGAACCAGCAGGAAGGTTGTTATGAAGGTGTACACGATAATTTCTTCAAAAATGCGGAATTCCTTGGAAGGCTTAAAAGTGGTGATGTGTCTTGCATGGCCTGTCCTGTTGGCTGCAAACATGCCATAAAGATAAAGGGCGGCAAATACGACGGGAAAGTGGCTTCTCTCTCTTGCGTTCTTTCAACAATTCAGACCTTCGGTGTCACATACACTATTAAGAACTATGAAGAAACTATAATGTGTGCAGATCTGTGTGACCGGTACGGAATGGACTACTTCTCCATAGTCAATGCCATATCCTATGCTACCGAGCTTTACGATAAGGGGATAATAACCCAGAAGGATACTGATGGAATGGTGTTGGAATGGGGTTCGGCGGACTTAATGAAGAGCCTTATTCCTAAGATAGCGCTAAGGCAAGGATTTGGTGATCTTTTAGCAGAAGGATGTTACCGGATGGGGCAGAGAATTGGTGGAGATGCCCCAAGGTATGCTGTCCACGTGAAGGGCGTAGATACTATTTATGACCCACGGACCCCCATTTTTAGCCCAGAGATGTTCGCACTTTATACAAATACCAAGGGAGCTTATCCTACCCTGCAAACCTTTACTCTGGCTACTGTAATGTCTCCTGAAACATTGAAGCCCCTCATGAGAATGATAGGGGTTCCCCAAGACCGCCAGGAGGTCATTCTTAACACACCGACAGGGGGTAATGAGGGGGGCTACAATGTAGCCCGTCTTACCAAGTACTATGATGAGTTTTATGGGCTTTTAGACTGCACAGGAATCTGTGCTCGCTCCATCTACAATGTGTTTGGCGCTGATAGAATAGCTGGGATTTATAGCGCACTAACCGGTATTAAAAAGAGCGCGGATGAAATCCTAAGGGATATGGAGAGAATGTGGAACGTAGAGAAGGCCTTTAAAGTGAGAGAGGGGTTGGGTAAAAAAGAGGAAGACATGGGTCCCAAAAGGTGGATGACTGAAACAGTCAGATGGAAAGGTAAAGAATCTGGCCCAATATCTCGGGAGCGCCTTGAAGCCCTTTTAGCTGAGTATTACGACGAAAGGGGATGGGATTCGACTTCAGGGTTACCTACCAGGCGGAGGCTCGAAGAGCTCCAACTCGGCGATATTGCAAAGGATTTGCAAGATTACCTTCCTTGATGGGCTCAAGGATTTCTTGGCTGGCTGGATACGCAAAGTAGGAGGCAGCTTTTAATGGCTAGATGAAAAGGAGCGACATCAAGATGAGAAACCTACCACTCAGAATACAGGATAGACTTTTCCACGATCTCCTTTTACCGCAAGAGACACTGGAAATAAGGAAAAAGGCAAGAGAATTTGCCATAAGGGAGATCGCTCCTGTAGGTTATGAGATTGCTCATAAGGAGGAGAGCAAGGAAAGTTTTCCTTCAGACATTTTTTATAAATTAGCCAAGGAGGATTTTTACAAGATACCATTTCCCGAAGAAGTTGGAGGCCTTGGTCTGAAGTATCCTGTCTGCGCTACTGTAGTAACAGTTGAAGAGTTGGCATATATAAGCGATAGTATTGCTGCCGTTTATGATGTCCATTGCATCCTGACAGGTCACGCATTAATGTATGGCTCAGACTTCATAAAGCAGAAATATTTAAGGCCAACGACAACGGGAGAGAAAATTGGCTGCTTCGCCACCACTGAGCCCACTGCCAGTACTGAGCTATCACTTCGTGCTTTAAAGACAACAGCTGCAAGGAAGGGGGATAAATACATCGTAAGCGGGCAGAAACGCTTTATCACCAATGCTTGCGTGGCTGATTTTGTAACAGCTTTGGTTAATACTGATGGCAAGCTGAGTATGCTTGTGATTGACCTGGATTCTAAGGGCTGCAGGGTTGGGAGACCAGATAAGAAAATGGGGAACAGAGGGCAGTTGACTTCTGATATATACTTCGACAATGTAGAGGTTCCTGTAGAGAATCTAATCCGTGAGGAAGGTAGGGGATTGCATATCGCCCTTGGAACACTGACTTATGGCAGAGTAGGAATTGGTGCCAGTGGTGTCGGTATGGCACAATCAGCGTTTGATGAAAGCGTTGAATATATGAAGAGAAGAGAGGCATTTGCGAGAAAAATTGCCCAGTTCCAGTATTGGCAATTTAGGATGGCGGAAAGGGCGATACAAATAGAGAATGCTCGGAATCTATACTCTAAGGCTGCCCTGCGGATGGATCAGGGAGTGGAGTTCCCTGAGCCGGAAGCAGCAGGAGCGAAATACTATGGTACAGAATGTGCCGGGGATATGGCGAGAGATGCTGTCCAGATATTCGGTGGTTATGGCTTTATGAAGCTGCTAGAACACGACCAGTCCACATATAAAGTTGAGGAGATTTACAGAGACTGTAAAGTCCCAGAGATATACGAGGGCACAAATGAAATCCAGAAGTTGATTATAGCCAGAGAACTATTTGGAAAGGAGTTAACAGCTTAACTTAAGCAAGACCTTGGGAAAGATACATAGCTGAGTATATTCCAAGGGAAGAAGGAATTTTGAACCTTATTGAAAAACCAGATGCTCCAGGAACTTAAATGGAGTTAACAAGCCCAGAGCTCGATGTGGCCTTATTGTATCATGTACCCGTTTCTACTCTAATAGCTCGTCTTTTAGTTTCGGCATCATCAATTAATTCACAGGCCGAATTCCATATGGGCCACATGCCCTCACACTCGTTTGCTGAGGATATCAAAAAGAGTATCTTAGTAGCAGCAGAAATTCCTTTTTGATGAAGGAGACGAGCTAGAATAGTTTCATTCCCCTATGTTGATTGTTTAGGGAATACAAAAGCTTGACGCTACCACCAGGCTCACTTATAATCCTGAAAAGAAGGGAGTTATTCTATGGCATGGAAAAAGATGAAAAGTATGGTTACTCCGGGGGATTATTATTTTTCTGGAGATGAAGCAATAGCTGAGGGTGCTATCGCAGCAAGATGTAACTACTACGCTGGTTATCCCATTACCCCGACTACTGAAACCCTGGAGAGGATTTCCGTTAGGTTTAAGGAGGTAGAAGCTGTATTCATGCAGATGGAGGATGAAATTGCATCCATCGCTTCATGTATAGGTGCTTCATGGGCTGGGGCAAAAGCTATGACCGTTACGTCAGGGCCTGGGTTCAGCTTAATGCAGGAAGGAATTGGGCACGCTATTATGACGGAAACACCTGTTGTAATTGTTAATGCCCAAAGAGCGGGCCCTAGTACAGGACAAGCTACGCGCGTGGGAGGTGGTGATATAATGCAAGCTAGATGGGGTACACACGGAGGCATACCAACCATTACTCTTTCTCCTTGGTCCGTGCAAGAGTTATACGAGCAGACTATCAAGGCTTTTAATCTTGCTGAGAGATATAGGGTTCCTGTTCTCCTTATGGCTGAAGAGGCGACTGCTCATCTACGGGAGAGAATGAATATTGCAGAGGAAGTGGAGTTATTTGAACGTGAAAAGAAACCAGGCGCAGCCCCCTTTGGGACAGAAGAGGATGACGGGGTCCCACCAATGCCTGCTTTCGGGGAAGGAGAGAAGCTGTTAGTGACTGCCTCTACACATGATGCTTACGGCATTAGAAAAACAGCCGACTCTGCAACTGAAGGAAAACTAACTGCAAGGTTGTACAATAAAATAATGAATCATAGAGAAGAGATCATTGAGTATGAAGATTACTATTTGGACAATGCGGCCATAGCAGTTATCTGTTATGGAGTCACGGCGAGAAGTTCGCTGTTTGCTGTTGAAAGGTTGCGAGAAGAGGGTAAGAGAGTTGGCATGTTGAGGCTAAAGACTGTATGGCCTTTCGCTGATAGGATGGCAAGAGAGATAAGCTCAAAGGTCAAAAAGATATTTATTCCCGAAATGAATATGGGGCAGGTCGTAGGCGAAATAATGAAATATGCCACTTGTGATGTAATACCATATAACCAGATGAACGGAGAAGTCATATATCCAGACACAATCATGGAGCAGTTAAGGAGACTTTTATGACAGATGCAGATTTGAAACAATATTCACGGCCAGGAGTAACGTTGCCTTTTTGCCCTGGCTGTGGCCACAGGAGCCTGTTGAGGCTCATCTTAAGAGCAATTGATGAACTTGGAATAAACATTGATGACATGTTATTCGTATCGGGTATAGGTTGTGGTGGCTGGATAGCGAGTCCCTGCATCAACGCTGACACTCTCCATACCTTGCATGGCAGGGCTCTCGCCTTTGCTACTGGAGCTAAGATGTTCAGCCCGAAATTAAAAACAATGGTTATTAGTGGAGATGGAGATTTGATAGATATTGGCGGGAACCACCTTATCCACGCCGCTCGTAGAAATATGGCCCTTACAACCATATGTGCTGACAATATGAATTACGGGCAAACCGGTGGTCAGGCTTGCTCTACCACTCCGAAGGGCGCTGTTACACAGACAACGCACGAGGGGAATCCGTATTATCCGTTTGATATATGCAAACTTGTGAATGCAGCTGGTGCGGCCTATACGGCCAGGTACCTGGTTACCCAGACTTCTGCATTGGTAAGCAGCATCAAGAAAGCATTACAAATCGAAGGGTTTTCTTTTATTGACGTTATATCGCCTTGTCCAACCCAGTTTGGAAGGCAAAACCGACTTGATACAACTAGAGATGTATTTAAATTTTTTGAGGATAGATGTATCACGAAAGAGGATGCTGAGAGCTTATCGCTAGCAGAGCTGCAAGGGAAAATAATAACAGGAGAGTTTTCCAATGGGAGAAGTTAAGCAGGTTATACTCTGTGGTTTTGGAGGGCAGGGTATTGTTCTGGCAGGAGCAATACTTGGCCACGCTGCCTTCAACGATGGTAAATGGGTTAGTGGCACGAACTCTTATGGATCAGCAGCTAGGGGTGGGGAATGCGAGTCTGAAGTTGTAATATCCGACAAACCAATAACCTTCCCATATGTACTTGAAGCAGATTTTTTAATTGCTATGTACCAGAGTGCATATGATAAATATATTGACAAGGTTAAACATGAGGGAGGAGTCGTTATCCAGGATGAGCAACTGGTATCTCCTAGAGAAAGTAGCACTTTGAAACATATAGGGATTTCAGCTACCGAGGCAGCAGCTAAAGAGCTTAACTCCAGGATGGTTGCGAATATAATCGCCTTAGGGGCAGCAGTAGAAATAAGCAATGTGGTTACCAAAGATGCCTTTATCTCTGCTATAGAGGAACATATACCGGAAAGATTCATAGAATTAAATCTGAAAGCGGCAAATATCGGATTTAATCTGGGACGAGAGGGAATCAGAGGAAATCAATAGTTGCCTCTCTTTTACACAACCGCCGATACGCTGCCCTCTATGCGAATTAGGTGTGCCATCAGCATATGAATAGTCGTGTATGCGGAACTTCGTTGGCAAGCCTGTCTCCATAAGAGCATTGAAGTGGGTTGAGAATTTTGGGGGAGAGGGGTATTATAGGGATTTAAGCTTTGTAGGGAGCCTTTGAAAGGAGCCATACCTTACCACATCTCTGTTTTAATAACGAAGCGTACATGAACGCAGGAACCCAGAGATGAAACGCTATGCCATATAGAGCTCCGACTACTACTGCTCCAGCGGGAAAATTTAGCATTGACCAGGCTAATTATGTGTATATTCTATGCCCTTGCCCTACAGGCTAGAGCTTATCTGCAAATTTGACTGAGGAATTTCTGCACTTATTTTACAAAAAAACAAAGGAGGTGTTACATTATGGGGGAGATTCTTGAGGTGAGGTGGCATGGTAGGGGAGGACTGGGAGCAGTGACTTCGGCAGAATTAGTTGCCAGCGCTGCTATAAGTGAAGGAAAGTATGCTCAGTCGTTCCCTAGCTTTGGGCCTGAAAGGAGAGGAGCACCAGTTGTTGCTTTCCTTAGGATAAGTGATGAGTTTATCAGAGTCAGGACGAATATAGACCAGCCTGATATAGTGGTGGTCATTGACCCGAGGTTGCTTAGTGCAATCGATGCGACTTCCGGACTTAAGAAGAACGGGAGAATCATAGTTAATTCAAGGAAATCGCCTGAGCAGCTAAAATCCGAGTTTGGCTTTGAATGGCCTGTAGCCGCGGTTGATGCTACCAAGATTGCCAGGGAAACAATAAAGCTGCCTATCACCAATACTGCCATGATGGGTGCGTTGGAAAGAGTCACTGAGGTTGTCAAGATGGATTCTTTGGTTGAGCAGCTGAAGGAGCGATTTGGGGCACGTGCTGAAGCTAATATCGAGGCTATGAAAAGGGCTTATAATGAAACTGTAATAAAGGAATGACGAATGGCAGAGAAAAAGATTAAAACGATATCCGAGCTAACATGGAGAGATATGAGGTTTGGCAATGTATTCACGGAGCCTGGAAGTGCCAGCCGATACAAAACTGGTGATTGGAGATCTCAAAGGCCTATCGTGGATAAGGAAAAATGCAACAAATGTGGCTTATGCTGGCTCTATTGTCCCGATGGGGCAATAACACCCCTTGATGACGGCTATTATGAGCCTGACCTTTACTTTTGCAAGGGATGTGGCATTTGCCCGCAAGTATGTCCCAAGAAGGCTATAACAATGATAGAGGAAGAAGAAAAATGAGTAAAAGAATAGCTTTAGAGGGCTCATTCGCTGTTTCTGAGGCGGCAAGGATGGCTGATGTCGATGTCATCGCTGCTTATCCCATAACGCCTCAGACACATATCATCGAGCGCCTGGCTGACTATGTGGCTAATGGAGAACTGAAGGCAAGTTACATACCTGTTGAGTCGGAGCACTCAGCCATGAGCGCCTGTTATGGAGCTTCGGCAGCAGGGGCCAGGACTTTCACTGCTACCGCTTCTCAGGGGTTTTTCCTTATGCACGAAGTTCTTCATTGGGTTTCAGCCATGAGGCAACCTGTGATTATGGCAGTATGTAATAGAGCTGTGGCTCCACCAGCAAATATCTGGGGTGATTACTCGGATGCCATGACTGCCAGGGATACAGGCTGGATTCAACTATTCGCTGCGAATAACCAGGAGGTCTTTGATTTTGTTTTATCAAGCTTCCGTATTGGCGAAGACCCCAGGGTTTTGCTTCCAGTGATGGTTCATCTGGATGGATTTTCACTATCACACGTGATAGAGCCGGTGATTCTGCCAGAGCAGGAAGAAGTAAACAGGTTTCTTCCCCCGTACCAGCACCCTTATGTTATTGACCCTGATAACCCCATGTCCTATTCAATGGTAATGGGCCCTGATATATACTCAGAGATAAAGAAAGCGCAAGATGTAACCCTGAGGGAATCTAAGGAAATAATACTCCAGGCGTGGAAAGAATTCGGAGACATATTTGGGCGCTATTATTCGCCGATCGAGTCATATAAGACCGAAGGTGCTAAAACATTACTGATGAGCACGGGATGCCTCAGCGAGACGGCAAAAGTGGCGATAGACAGAAAGAGGGATAAAGGCGAAGATGTCGGACTTATAATCTTGCATTTGTGGAGGCCCTTCCCGTTTGAGGAGCTTTACCAGGCGATAAAGGATGCGGAAACCCTCGTTGTCTTTGACCGCTGTATTTCCCTTGGTGGTCCTGGAGGCCCTATCATCTCCGAGGTTAAATCAGCTTTATTTGATAAGAGGAAGGACATAAAATTTGCAGGGCTTATAGGTGGGTTATGTGGCAGGAATCTATCTGTTGAGCAATTCGAAGATGCGCTTGACAAAGGTAGAGAGATTGCGGAGAAAGGGTCGGAGGAAGTATTCGAGACTATAGGCATAAGGGAGTAAGAATGCAAGGTGAATTAATAAAATTTGGCAAAAATCTTGTCGCTAAAGACGAGCTTCTAACTCCGGGGCATAGGGCTTGTCAGGGCTGTGGCTCAGGTTTAGCTATCAGATTATCCCTGAAGGCTCTAGGCAAAGACACCATAGTTGGTATCCCTGCTGGCTGCTGGGCAGGTGTGGGCTCAATGTATCCCGATACTGCGTGGCGAATCCCGTGGATGCAAACGCTGTTTGAAAACGCTGCCGCTCAAATGTCGGGGATAGAATCAGCCTACAGGATTTTAATGGATAAAGGCAAGATGCCTGAGAGGAAAATCAATTGTGTTGCTATTGCTGGGGACGGAGCAACTAACGATATAGGAGTTGCCGCCCTGTCAGGAGTATTGGAAAGAGGCCATGATATCCTGTATATTTGCCTTGACAATGAAGCTTACATGAACACAGGAATCCAGAGGTCGAGTGCTACACCTTATGGAGCTTCAACCACCACTACTCCGGCAGGAAAAGTTAGCGCTGGGCAGGCAACCTGGAAAAAGAATATGATTGAGGTTGTTGCTGCTCACAATATACCGTATGTAGCTTCAGCCTGCCCCAGTTACCCCTTTGATTTGATGAATAAGATTAAGAAAGGGGCAGAGATTAAGGGTCCGGCTTACGTACATGTACTGGCTCCTTGCCCCACAGGCTGGAGGTTTCCTCCAGAGTTGACTATTGAGATAGGTCGCCTTGCTGTGGAAACAGGCGTCTTTCCTATCTACGAAGTGGAGAATGGCAGGTACAAACTAAATATTGATAGGCCCAGTCTCAAGCCAGTGGAGGAGTATTTAAAGCCGCAGGGCCGTTTTCGACACTTGTCGGATACGGATATAGAGATGATTCAAAAAAGGGTAAACGAGGAGTACAACAAACTTAAAACAAAGATAGCATGTTTTGCAGCTTGATTTACCTTGGATAAGCAAGGTTAGTTGCTCCCATTATCCTTTCTTATTTATAATATTTAGCTGTACGGGGTGCGGTTCAGTAGTTAGCGCACGTGGTTTGAAACCATGAGGCCAGAGGTTCAACCTGTTCCGCCCCGATGCGGGAGTAACTCAGTGGTAGAGTGCCTGCCTTCCAAGCAGGGTGTCGCGGGTTCGAGTCCCGTCTCCCGCTCCAGATTAGTCTGAAGGCTTGATTTTATATTCAGAATTGCTGAGAAGACCGCCTCGACAGGCGGCTTTTTCTTTAGAAAACCCATAATCCAATGACTGAGCTGAAGGTAACTCCCATGCTGTAACAACTCAACAGAGAGACAGGATTGCAGTATAATTGTTATCGAGGTGATGAGATGAAAGGCAACAACACCAGCAGATTTACCCTTGACATGACTTCGGATTTACGCACTCGACTCAAGATTACTGCTGCCCGCAAAGGCATCACCATGCGGGAATACTGTCTCTCTGCTATTGAGCAACAGCTTGCTCGAGAGAGTCTCAGGGCATTAGCTCCGGGCAACTTCGATTCAGAAGCTGTGGAGAAAGCAAGGGCACTTCAGGAGTCGGTTTTTGGGGAACACCGACTTGCGAATGAGTCCGTAGAGCTCATTCGTGAAGCCCGCCAGGAAACTGTTCTTCCAATATCTGAGGAGCCTT
>CAZQBR010000041.1:9225-11171 GCA_964591975.1 uncultured Dehalococcoidales bacterium | reverse complement strand
GAGAATAATAAAGAGAGCATTATAGCTGCGGCTAAGGGGCTGCTTGAAGAGATGGTACAGGCTAATGGAATTGAAGTTGACGATATAGCTACTATAATTTTTACCACTACATCAGACTTAAATGCTGAGTTCCCTGCGGCAGCGACACGAGAGTTAGGGTGGCCGCAGCAGCTTGCCTTGCTTTGCACACATGAAATGAATGTTCCCGGCAGTTTACCACACTGCTTGAGAATTTTGATGCTAGCAAATACTGAAAAAAGACCCGAGGGAATCACACATGTTTACTCGGGAGAAGCAAAAGGGTTAAAGGAGAAACATCCGCATCAATTAGGAGACAGGAAATGATTGTAGTCATGAAAGCTAGCTCTAGTCAGGACGAAATAAACGGGGTTGCCAGGCGAATCAAAGAATCAGGATTGAAGGCACATATATCGCAAGGCGTGGAACATACTATTATTGGTGTAGTAGGGCAAGCCTTATCTGAAATTCAGGATATGCTTCAATTGCTCCCTGGAGTAGAGGAGGTTATCCCTATTGGCAAGCCTTATAAACTTGCCAGTCGGGAATTTCACCCCCAAAACACCGTAGTCAAAGTAAATGACCTCACTATTGGCGGTGATGAAATAGTTGTCATAGCTGGGCCTTGCGCAGTAGAAACTGAGGAACAGCTTTTAGCTACAGCTCGAGAGGTTAAAGCAAGCGGTGCCAATATACTACGTGGCGGCGCATTTAAGCCACGTACATCGCCATACCAGTTTCGGGGATTAGGTATAAAGGGGCTTGAAATACTGGCGAAAGCGCGTGAGGAAACTGGCATGCCAGTCATAACTGAGGTAATGGCGCCGCGTGACGTCGAATTAGTAGCCAGATATGCTGATATAGTCCAGGTTGGGGCGCGAAATATGCAAAACTTCATTTTGCTTGACGAAGTGGGAAAGCTAAAGAAACCGGTAATGCTCAAGCGAGGCTTGTCATCTACCATCCAAGAATGGTTATTAGCTGCTGAATATATCCTGGCTCAAGGGAATGAGCAACTTATCCTTTGTGAACGCGGCATTAGAACCTTTGAAACCTACACTCGTAATACTATGGATATCAGCGCCATCCCCGTTATCAAGAGAGTTAGCCACCTACCCATCATTGCTGACCCCAGCCATGCCACAGGCAAATGGTATTTAGTGACTCCACTAGCATTAGCAGCAACAGCTGCAGGAGCAGATGGACTGATGATAGAAGTCCATCCTAACCCTGACCTAGCGCTTGCAGATGGAGCACAATCGCTCACCTTTGATAACTTCCAAGGACTTATGTCTCAATTGGCACCTGTTGCTCAAACTGCAGGTAGAAAGTTAGCTATTCCTAGCGCAAAAGTTAAACCCTGAGCTACATGGGCATTACGCAAGAGCTAGCTAGTTTGGTTCCCCAAAGGGAAACACTCCTTACCATCGGTGTCTTTGATGGTATCCACTTGGGGCATTGCTACCTGTTAAAAAATTTGATACAGCGAGCTAAGGAGGAAGATTTACTTAGCGGAGTAGTCACCTTTGATCCCCATCCACAATCGGTACTACACCCGCATAATCAACTACCCTGGCTGAGCAATTTGAAAAACAGGGTCAAGTCTCTTCAAGAACTGGGTATAAATCTAGTCGCTGTGTTATCTTTTACTCCAGAGGTGTCACAACTAAGTGCAAGGCAGTTCATCTCGTTACTTAAAAAATATCTCAGGATGCGCGGCTTTATGATGGGTCCTGACTCCACTTTAGGAAAAGAGCGGGAGGGTAATGCTAACCTACTTCGCTCGCTGGGACAGGAAATGGGGTTTAGCGTAGAAACTATAGCTCCCTTTATAGTTGACGGTGAAATAGTAAGTAGTACTCTTATTCGCCAAGCGCTAGCTCAAGGTAATATGATAAAGGTAGAAAACTTGATGGGGCATCGTTTCT
>CAZQBR010000041.1:0-9125 GCA_964591975.1 uncultured Dehalococcoidales bacterium | reverse complement strand
CCTATGCTTTCCTTGCAAGAGGTGGAAGCTAATGCTCAAACCTATTTGCAACAATTCTTCAAAGTGGTAGACAAGGATAAAACAGAGGTGAGATGGCAAAGCGAATGGTATAATAAATTCACCTTAGGCGAAGTGATTAAACTTACCAGTAAATTTACTATAGCACAACTTCTTGCTAGAGAGGATTTCAACAAAAGGTATAGCTCTGGCAACCCTATCTCTCTAACAGAGATGCTTTATCCTTTGCTTCAAGCATATGATTCGGTAGCCATCCAAGCGGATGTCGAATTTGGCGGCACCGACCAGAAATTTAATTGCCTTTTAGGCAGAGAACTACAGCAAATTATGGGACAAGCTCCCCAACAAGTTTTCCTCGTTCCCCTTCTCGTTGGCACCGATGGCAGCCAGAAGATGAGCAAGAGCTTGGGTAATCAAATAGGCATTGACGAACCTTCTACGGAAATGTGCGGCAAGGTAATGTCCATCCCGGATTTCCTTATTATTGATTATTTTGAGTTAGTGACTGACGTTCCCGAGGAAAGGATTGCCGAGTTTAAGGAGCAGTTGAGAACTCGCTCAGTCAACCCAATGAACATTAAAAAACAATTGGCTCATGAAATCGTAAAACAGTTCCATGGTGAGCAGGCAGCGGATGAGGCAGAAGAGAATTTCACTAGAGTATTCCAAAGAAAAGAGGTACCAGAGGAGATTCCTGAGTATGTTTTTGCCGCTAAATATATTGGAGATGAACTATACCAGCTTGACATCGCTCCAACACTAGTCAAAGAGGAACTAGTTAAGAGCAAAGGTGAACTGAAGCGCCTGCTTGCCCAAGAAGCAATCGAGCTAGATGACAATAAAGTAAGCAGTACCATTATTAATGCTCACCAGGGCAGCATTCTCAAGATAGGAAAACGCTGCTTTGTTAAAATAGCCATTAGATAAACCATAAAGGAGCTTAAAAATGCAATTACGTATTCCAGGACCCACACCCTGCCCACCTCAAGCCCTCCAAGCTATGAGCAGGCAAATGATAAATCATCGAGGGAAAGAATTTGGCAAAATTATCAACTCGATAACGGAGAAACTAAAACAAGTATTTCAGACGAAGGGGGATGTTTTTTTACTCACCGCTTCAGGAACCGGCGGCTTGGAGGCAGCTATCGTCAATACACTATCGCCAGGTGATAAAGTTTTATCTACGTCCAATGGGGTTTTCGGTGACCGCTTTGCTGATATTGCTGTACAATATGGCGCAGAAGTTACCCGCCTCAACACTGAATGGGGGAAGCAGGTTGACCTTGATGCAGTAGACAACGCATTAAAGGCAGACAGCAGTATCAAGACAGTGCTGGTGACTCACAACGAAACGTCTACAGGGGTGACTAATAATCTTGCTGAAATAAGCGCTATAGTGAAGAAATTCGATAAACTCCTTCTAGCTGACGCAGTAAGCAGCCTGGGCTGTATCAATTTGCCTACCGATGACTGGCATTGCGATGTAGTCGTCACTGGCTCCCAAAAAGGCTGGATGGTACCCCCCGGGCTAGCCATGGTTAGCGTAAGTGAAAAGGCGTGGCAAGCTCACGCTCAAGCTAAAATGCCACGCTTTTACTGGGATTTTGCCCGAGCCAGAGATTATCTGAAAATAGGACAGACTCCTTGGACACCGGCTGTTTCCACCTGCTATGCTCTAGATGCCACCTTAGATTTAATGCTAGGCGAGGGGTTAGCCAATATATTCGCCAGGCATGCCAGAGTAGCCCAAATAGCCCGAGATGGAGTAAAATCACTGGGATTATCCCTTTTTCCCGAAGAAGACTGTGCCTCTAACACGGTAACCGCAGTGAATGCCTTTGATAAAATTGATATCCCTAAATTAATTCAAATGCTCAGGGACGAGCATGATGTAGTCATTGCTGGAGGCCAGAGGAAGTTGTCAGGCAAGATATTCCGTATAGGCCACCTCGGTTTTGTGTATGACGAGGATATTGAGTTGGTATTGGAGGCATTAAGCAAAGTCTTGCCACAAGCAAGACGATAAGGATAGCATGAAAATTCTAGTCTCTGACCCAATCGTTGAAGAGGGGATACAATCCCTGTATGGTTACGCTCAAGTCGATATCAAGACTAACTTAGAGCCGGGGCAACTCAAGGCCATAATTGGCGATTACGATGCCTTGATTGTGCGTAGTCAAACTCAAGTATCAGCAGAGATTATTGAAGCTGGGGAGAAACTCAAGGTGATTGGCCGAGCAGGGGTGGGCATAGATAATATTGATGTTGATGCTGCTACCAGAAAAGGCATAGTTGTGGTTAACGCCCCTACAGGCAATACCGTATCTGCAGCAGAACATGCCATTGCCCTTATGCTTGCCCTGGCACGTAATGTACCTCAAGCAGATAGTCGGCTCAAATCAGGCAAATGGCAAAGAGGGGAATTAGTTGGCACTGAGCTCAGAAATAAAACCTTAGGCATTATCGGCGTAGGTAATGTGGGCTCTGAAGTAGCCAAGCGCGCCCAAGCTTTTGAGATGCATGTTATCGCCTACGACCCATTCGTCTCGGCAGACTATGCCCATCACCTCAAAGTAACCTTGGTTTCCCTGGAGCAGCTTCTTAGAGAGGCTGATTTTATTAGCCTTCACGTGCCACTAACAACAGCTACCAAGAAATTAATTGGCACTAAGGAGTTAGCCAAAGTAAAACCACAGGTTAGAATTATAAATTGTGCTCGAGGTGGACTGGTTGATGAGAAAGCAGTGGTTACAGCAATCGAGCAGGGAAAAATAGCTGGCGCTGCCTTTGATGTCTTTAGCAAAGAGCCGGTAACAGATAGTCCTCTGTTTAAAGAGGATAAAATAATTGTCACTCCTCACTTGGGTGCTTCTACAGTTGAAGCCCAGACCAATGTTGCCAGAGATGTGGCTGAGCAAATTCTGGCCGTGCTCCAGGGGCAATTCAGCAAGTATGCTGTTAATGCTCCATACATTTCTTCCGAATTAATACCCTTCATAAAAGTAGCTTCAACCGTTGGTAGCCTTGCCAGTCAATTAGTGGAGGGACAAATAGGTTCTATGCACATCAAGTATTGTGGTGAACCCACCAACTATGATTGTAGCCCTATTAGGACAGCGGTCATCAGCGGTTTGTTACAACAAGCAAGTGAAGAAAGAATCAATTTGGTTAATGTTGGTTTCATCGCCACTCAGCGTGGCTTGAAGGTCAGCGAGGAAAAACAGACCACCTGTCAAGACTATTCTAACTTGATTACTTTGGAAATCAATACCAGTATAGGAACTGTCATTATATCGGGCACAGTTAGAGACAATGAAGCCCATATCGTCCAGGTCAATGACTTCTGGATGGATATAGTGCCTACTGGTGGCTATTTCCTTTTCTGCGACCACCTTGACCGCCCCGGGCTCGTAGGTGCTATTGGTAATATAACTGGCAAAGCCGATATCAATATCAGTTCCATGCACTTATCTCGACTTAAACTGCGGGGACAAGCACTCATGATTTTAGCCCTCGATGAACCACTCGCCGAAGAGCAACTGCAAGAAATCCTGTCTCTTCCTGGCATTTACACTGCTAAGGCGGTAAAACTCTAGTAGTGTTTAACCTTTACATCTTCTAGGGAATTGATGATTAACCCTGTGGGGGGCTTAGGATAGAAGTAAGTTGATTTGCGTGGCATCCTGTCTTTGGCGTCAGCGATGGCCTTGATCGTTTCTGGCTGCGTGGGATTTAGCAAGAAGGCTAGTTGATATTTCCCTTCCCTTATCTGTTGATAAGCCTCAATTGCGTTAGCGGTATGAGCTACGTCCTCGCTATCGGGTGCGAAGGCCAGAATGTTATCCAGAATAACGTGATTTAGGATACTGATGGCTAAACTCCTGTAAGCCTGGGAACGATTGCTGGGCATCATGGGTCCGAAGGGAATATCCTGACGTTGCTTTAGACACACCAGGCATCCAGGCTCCAAGCCTAAGACTGCCCAAATTGCTCTGTCAATCCCTTTAGAAATCGCTTCGCTTCCCTCACAACCGCGGAGGGGGAACAAGTCTTCGGTTAATGGAACAGCCTCAAGGACAAAAAAATCCTCAAGCTGATTTCTCAGCTTTGCCAAGACAGAGGGCGATATACCACGCACCAATCTATGGACAGGAAGCACAACCAGCCCAGGGTCAGAAAAGTCAACCAGGCTCATCATTACGTAATTAAAGGCCTCCTTGCCGGAAAAAGTTGCAACCGCTGAGGCTCTCTCCTTCTGATAAGCTAATGCTGTTTCATACCTGTGATGGCCATCAGCTATATAAAGAGCTTGACTGGAGAGGCGATGACTTATATTTTGTTGAAATTTTGGATGAGTTATCGCCCGGACGATATGTCTTTCACCAGAATAATCTATCTCGATTATGGGCTTAGCTTGAGATGCCTCAGCCAATATTGATGCGATTTTTTGGTCGGGATCCTGATAGAGGGAAAGAAGGGGGCTGAAATTAGCATGGCAAGCTCGCGTTAATTGTAAACGGTCATCCTTAGCTTTAGGATATGTTTCTTCATGGGGATATATGCCACTGCCCCATGGTTCTAGCCTGATGCGAGCTATTAACCCACGGCGTTTCCTCTCTTCTCCCAAGTAAGTAAAATAATGATCGTGGAGATAAAGGGCTGGATGCTCATCAACTTTAAGAACTCCTTGCTTTAGCCACTGCCGTAAAGTAATACCTGCTCTACTATACTTGTTATTTGTGGCGTTATCTTCGGGTTGCTCTGGCTGCAACTCCAAGCGAATAGCATTGTAATCACTTCTTTCATAGTAAAGCTTTTGCTCCTCAGGAGCAATGATGTCATAAGGAGGGCAGATGACCCGAGCTAGCTCCCCGACTATTCCCTTATTGTATCGTATGCTTCTAAGTGGATAGACTTCAGCCATTCCCTTGAAATTTCCTTGGATACTTTCTTTTCTAAAAAAGGCCTTTTAAATTAATAGCTATTTAAGGCCATAGCGCCAGGTTTTTTCTACCTTGCCCAGGGGTAAATCAATGTAACCTTCCACCGCTAAGCGCTTGCCCCCAATTTTCCCTAGCCAGGTTAAAGGTACTTGCTGCCTTCTAGCTATTCGGTTCAATTTAGTTATTGAATTAGGTGATATTGTTACCACAATCTGTGATTGGCGCTCCCCAAAAAGCGCAGAATCCAATCTCCCTGATATTTTCCAGTCTTCACCTCTAAAGCCAACGCTTCCAGCGACACAACTTTCGGCAATGGCTACTGTCAGGCCACCCTCAGAGCAATCATGAGCTGATTTGACAATTCCACGCCTTATGGCTTCCAGGCAACACTGCTGAACCCTTTTTTCCAGGTTCAAATCAATAGTGAGCTTACCTCCTATCAAGCCGTGTATCAGCTCCAGATATTCACTGCCGCAAAGAGATTCCTTGTCGCCACTCAGGGTAGGGCCTAGCAGAGCCACTAAATCACCTTCATCTTTAAAAGATATCGTACAATGCCTATTGACATCGTCCATAATCCCTACCATACCTACAACCGGAGTGGGATAGATAGCTTCACCTTTGGTTTCATTATAAAGGCTGACATTGCCACTTATAACAGGGGTTTGCAGTTCGCGACAGGCTCGGGCCATGCCTTTAATGCATTCTTTCAATTGGTAGTAGACATCTTCTTTTTCGGGATTGCCAAAGTTGAGACAATCGGTAATGGCTAAAGGTTCAGCACCACTGCAGACCAAGTTACGAGCAGCCTCCGCTACAGCGATGACGCCGCCTAAATAAGGGTCGAGGTAGCAGTATCGTCCATTGCCATCGCTAGTTAACGAAATACCTTTCGTAGTGCCCTTAATGCGTAAAACCGCAGCGTCACTGCCGGGAAGAACCACAGTATTATCCATCACTTGATGGTCGTACTGGCGGTAAATCCACTCCTTGCTGGCAATATTGGGAGAAGCCAGCAGGCGAAGTAGAATGGAGTTACATTGTCTTAACTTAATATCGGGGACATCGCACATGTCAAAGGATTGAAGTTCTCCAAGCCATGCTGGCTTTCTACTCCGTTGCCGATAAAGGGGTGGAGAGACTAATAAATTCACTGGGGCTTCAGCGACAACTTCTTCTCCTTCCTTAACCACGGCTAGGCCACTGTCGGTAACCTGGCCAATAATATCGGAGTGGAGTTCCCAATGGTCAAGCAAGCTTTTTACTTTATGCTCATAGCCTTTCTTCACAATCACTAACATCCTCTCCTGTGATTCTGAGAGCATTACTTCGTAAGGGGTCATGTTCTCCTCACGGCGAGACACCTTATTCACATCTATTTCCATCCCTCCCCCACCTTTAGCAACAGATTCTACAGCAGCACTGGTCAATCCAGCAGCTCCCAAATCTTGCATGCCCACAATCCAATCAGTCTGGCTAAGTTCAAGGCATGCCTCCATAAGCAGTTTTTCCAGAAAAGGGTTGCCCACTTGGACTGTCGGCCTTAGCTCCAGTTCTTCCTCGAAAGCCCGCGAGGCCAAGCCAGAAGCACCGTGAATCCCGTCACGACCGGTATCGGCTCCCACTAACATTAGTGGGCTACCTGCACCACTAGCCTGGGCTCCAACCAGCCTGTCTTTATTAGCAATACCCAAACACAGGGCATTAACCAACAAGTTAGACGAGTAACAATCGGCAAAAAAGACTTCCCCACCAACATCGGGTATTCCCAAACAGTTTCCATAGCCTGCAATACCTCCGACAACTCCATTAAATAAATAGCGATTGCGGGGTTGGGTTAAAGGGCCAAACCGAAGGGAGTTGAGCAAGGCTATGGGTCTGGCGCCCATAGTAAAGATATCGCGTACAATGCCACCTACACCGGTAGCTGCCCCTTGATAAGGCTCAATTACCGAAGGATGGTTATGAGATTCCATTTTCATCACCACTGCCTGCCCATTGCCAATATCCACTGCCCCAGCATTCTCCTCCCCAGGGCCAACTAAGACACGCTTACTTCGGGAGGGCAAAAGCTTGAGTAGAGACTTGGAATACTTATAACCACAGTGCTCACTCCATAAGGAGCCGAACATGCCCAACTCCACCTCGGTGGGCTCTCTCCCTAACTGCTGGACGATAAGCCCATACTCTTTTTCGCTTAAAGCAACTTTATCCAGAGTTTCTTTGGAAATATTCAATAATCGACTCCCAAATTAAATTGCCATCTGTACTACCAAGAAGTGATTCACAAGCTCGCTCGGGATGAGGCATCATGCCCAATACGTTGCCCTCTTTGTTGGCAATGCCAGCAATATTATATAAAGAACCATTGGGGTTGGCCTCCTCAGTCACCTTGCCTGAAGGAGTAGAATAGCGAAAAACAACCTGATGATTGCTTTCCAGTTTCTCTAGAGTAGCCTCATCAGCGTAGTAATTGCCTTCGTAATGTGAAATAGGAATTTTCAATACTTGTCCTTTCTCACACCTGGAAGTAAAGGATGAAGAGTTGTCCTCCACTCTAAGATTGACCCATTGGCAACGATATTGCAAATGGCTGCTGGGCAATAATATTCCAGGTAGAAGCCCAGCTTCGCAAAGAATCTGAAAACCGTTGCAAATGCCAATAACCAGTCCTCCATCATGAGCAAATTGCTCCACCGTTGTTATGATGGGAGAAAAACGAGCTATAGCCCCTACCCTAAGGTAATCACCGTAGGAAAATCCCCCAGGGAGGATGATGCAATCATAGCCAGATAATTTAGTCTCTTTATGCCAGATGTAACTAACTTCTTGCCTCAGCACATCATGAAGAGCATAGTGGCAATCCCGATCACTCCAAGTGCCAGGGAAAATAATAATTCCGAATCTCATACTCAAATAAAAAGAATGGCAGCACTATTTTACCACCATTTATGCCATTAAGTTACTAATTTAAAAATACCGTGAGCGAATATCCAAGTTTGTTCATGAGGAACGCGGTTGGCGATTCAAGCCAGAGGATGGCTTATGAAATTGAGGGGTTGTGATTGTTTAAGGTGGAGGAGAAGGTGGGGGAATCTCAGATGCAAGTAAGCGAGGCGCTGCCCATTGTAGCTGCCAAAATACGGGATACACAAAGAAATCTACCAACATAACAATCAAGAAAACAAGGAAGAGAATTGCCATAACTCTCTGAAATATTTTCTAACTTGCCCTTATAAATTCAAATAGTAGCAAGCAATTGTGAAACTACGTCGCTTACTTCTTTGCCATCAGCTTTACCCTTAAGCTGCGGCATAAGCTGAGACATGACCTTGCCTTTGTCACTCGGTACTTTAGCTCCAACCCCAGTGATTACTTGCTGTGCTGTAGCCAGGATTTCCTCATGACTCATTTGTTTAGGAAGGTAGTCCATAAGAATGCCCAATTCTACTTCTTCCTTGGCTACGAGGTCACTGCGATGCCCTTGCTTAAAAGCCTCGATGCTTTCTCGATGGCGCTTCACTTGCTTAGTAATGATATCGAGCACTTTATTATCATCGGCGGGCTTTTGCTGAGCAATTTCAGCATTCTTTATTTCAGAAAGCAGTAGTCTTAATATGGAAACTTGTGTTCTCTCTTGCCGCTTAAGTGCCTTCTGGAGTGATTCCCTTATGTTGTCCCTCAGCGCCATTCTAGCTACCTAGAACTCTTCCGTCTCTTGGCTGCCTCTTTCTTCTTCCGTTCCTCACTGGGTTTCTCATAAAATCTACGCCGGCGAACTTCAGCTAAAATACGAGCCTCCTGCACCCGCTTATTGAATCTGCGCAGTAGGCTCTCGAAACTCTCACCTGAACCAAGCCTCACGTCAGCCATAACTTAAAACAAGGTATTCTATCTTCATTGCGCAGCCTTGTCAATAATGTATGTGCCACTGTCAAATTATGTGGAAACAAACACGAGGCAAAACAAATCCTAGGAACTGCCCTCGGATCAGATAGATTAATGACATACGTGTCACTAATCAGGCGAACGAGCCTACCCGAAACTTACAGACAGATAATGGGAGTGAGTTTGTTTTAGAGTTTGAAAGAGCCATCACTAAATTAAATATTCAAAGGTACTTTTCAAGAGCCAGAACCCCTAAGGATAACTCGGAGATAGAAA
>CAZQBR010000040.1:0-11205 GCA_964591975.1 uncultured Dehalococcoidales bacterium | reverse complement strand
ATGGCCTTATGGATTTGGACTATGGGGAATGGCAGGGTTTGCCCGAACGAGAGGTGAAGAAGCTATACCAGGCTCTTCATAAAGAATGGCATGCTAACCCCGACCGGGTAAAAATGCCTGGCGGAGAAAGTTTGGCTGATGTGAGAGACAGGGCTGTTGGCGTAATTGATGACGCAATTTCTAAATATAGGGGAAGCGTGGTATTGGTGTCTCATCGGGTTGTGAATAAGGTTTTGATATGTTCTTTACTGGGGCTAAGCAACGCACATTTTTGGAATATCAAACAGGATGTAGGTGGAATCACAACCTTCACTTATGCTGGCGGTCGTTTTGTCCTGACCAAGCATAATGACACTTCGTACTTGAAGGGAATGCGAAAGTACGTGCTAAGAGATTTTTGAAAGACTGCCGAAAAGCTGATAGCAAATGAGGTATAATTAGCAGGAGTAAAAGTTATCATGGCAATATTTGATTTAAGTGAGATAAGATCGCTGGCAAAGACGGACTTTACGGAAGCTTGGATGTCCACAGCAAAGCTTATTCCTACCCATACCAAGCTCTCTTTGGATAGGAAAGGCAAGCCGCACCTTTTGCGTGAATCAATCCAAAAATCCCGGGACATCTTGCTAAACCTCGGTTTTGATGAAGCGGAGAATCTTACAATCTTGTCTGACATCGATGTGGTCAAGCAATACGGTCCAGAAGCCCGGCTTATTCTCGACAGAGCTTTTTATCTAGCCGAATTGCCTCGCCCTGATATAGGGCTCTCTGCTAAAAGGATAGCCCAGGCAAAGAAGATAGCAGGGGAAATTGACATTGAAGGGCTGCAATCTATTTTGAGGAGTTATAAGCGAGGCGAAATTGAGGCAGATAACCTTATTGAGGAGTTTGTTGTTGGGTTAAATGTCACTGACCGCCAAGCCACGGAGCTTCTAGACAAGGTTTTCCCCGAAGTAAAGAAGCTACATCCTATCCCTTCTGACAAGACATTGAGAAGTCACATGACAGCTACATGGTTCCATACCCTAGCAGCATTGCAGGATAAAGCTAGCTTTCCCCTTGGCCTATTTTCCGTGGGACCTCGATATCGCAATGAACAAAGAGAGGACGCTCACCATTTGCGAGTTCATCACTCGGCATCAATCGTGATAATGGACACTGAGATGTCTTTGGATGCAGGAAGGGAAATAACCGAAGAAATTATGAAACAATATGGTTTCTCGGAAGCAAAATTTGAGACAAAGACAGCCACGTCTAAGTACTACGCGCCGGGACAGGAGCAAGAGGTCTTCGTCCGCCATGGTGGCGATTGGCTAGAGGTTGCTGATATCGGGATGTACTCTCCCATAGCTCTGGCAAATTTTGATATCAGATATCCTGTGTTTAATGCCGGCTTTGGAATTGAGCGCTTAGCGATGATTCTGTATGGGATAGATGATGTAAGGAAACTGGCGTATCCTCAATTTTCCATAGCTGACTATTCTGATGAGGAAATAGCCAGGTCAATTACCTATGTAGAAAGCCCTAAGACTGCTAGAGGACGGAAAATAGCCAGGGCGATAGAGGAATTTGCACAAAGATACAAAGATGAGATTGCTCCATGTGAGTTTCTAGCCTGGGAAGATGAGTCTATCGAGGTGAAAGTGGTAGAAACTGAGGCAGGCAAGAGGTTAATTGGCCCTGCGGGGTTTAATGAGATTTGTGTCGCTGATGGCGCTATCTATAGCGATATTGTGCCTTCAGGGGTATACAGCGGGATAAACTATATGCGTGCTATAGCAATGGGGGCTGCAGCTTCGATAGAAAGCAGCGACGATGACCTGACTTATCAGGTGAAAACAATAAAACATCTCTCCGACCTCAATTTGCAGATGCCTGATTACATCCGCCAGCACATAGAGAGCAAGCAAAAGAAAATAGGGATTGGCGGTGCTGTTTTTGTGACCATAGAGGCCCAGCTTGTAAAGGGAAAACTTGGCGAAACAAATAGGGAATAAGTCATTACAGAAACTGGCTAATCTACATAGACAGCATAAGGAGCTTATAAACCTTATGCCGCTACAAACAGGAAGCATACTTACTGAGGATGCTAAGAAGGCTTTGGGAGAATTTGGAGATGGCTATTCAATATGTGATTTTTGCCTTGGTCGCTTGTGCGGTATAACAAACCCTCCTGTCAGAGAGTTTGCCCATGAGATCTTACCTGAGTTCTTAGGCTGTGAAGTTGCCACCTTAACTTATGGAGCGAGAGATGGCATATTCATAGTGATGCACTCCATGGCAGAGCCAGGAGCCTCGGTTATTGTTGATGGTAACAGGCACTATACTACGGTCGTTGCTGCTGAAAGAGCAGGCTTAGATGTAATTGAGGTAACTTCCTCTGGTTATCCTGAATACAGAATTGACGTCAATGCTTACATACCACTCATAGAAAAGCACAATCCTAAACTAATTCTGCTGACTTATCCTGACGGTAATTATGGGAATCTTCCTGACGCTAAAAGGCTGGGAGAAATTGCCCAGGAGCATGATATTCCCTATATTGTTAACGGGGCATATGCGGTAGGCAGAATGCCTGTGAGTATGGAAGAGCTAGGCGCTGATTTCATCGTTGGTAGTGGGCATAAAAGCATGGCCTCCGCTGGCCCTTCTGGGGTACTGGGGATGAGGAAGGAATGGGAGAGTAAGGTATTGAGAAAATCTCAAGCATACGACAACAAGGAGATTGAACTTCTTGGCTGCAGCTTGAGAGGTGTCCCTTTGATAACACTGATGGCTTCCTTTCCTAGTGTTGCGGAAAGAATTCAGCATTGGGACGAGCAGGTATCAAAAGCTCAGTGGTTTTCTGGTGAGCTAGAAAAATTGGGGTTTCGCCAGTTAGGTGAAATCCCACATAGACACGATTTACTACATTTTGAAACCCCGATGCTTTACGACATTTCCAAGCATATCCGAGAACGAGGATATTTCCTCTATAAGGAACTTAAGGAAAGAGGTATTTGGGGACCACAGCCGGGATTAACGAAAGCTTTTAAAGTTTCTACCTTTGCTGCCGATAAAGAGCAGCTAGGTTTTGTTATAGATTCCTTTAAAGCTATCTTAAGCAAGTATAGCTGAAGCGGAAATCCTAGATTCAAAACACCAAATTTAAAAGGCTTAAAGGTTGAAGATTGTTTTTTCAGAAATTACTATTTAGGATTTAAGTAAGTTCTTTAATTTACCCGTGGTCTAAGCAGTTGCCGTGAAATAACACTATGCCTCTGGACATTGAGACTTTTTAATTGTTGGAAACATGCTTGAAATGGAGCCAAGGTAATATTATCTATTTTCATAAGCAAAGCATCTTCCCCATTGTCTGAATAGTAATTATGACGTCTCCCCACTAGCTGAAACCCATATTTCTTATAAAGAGCTTGAGCTATCTCATTGGAAGCCCGTACTTCTAAAGTGACTGCGTTAGCGTTTAATTGCGTAGCTAGCTCAATAGTCGAAATGAGCAATCCTTCACCTATGCCGATTCGGCGATAATCACTTCTTACAGCAATAGAGATAATGTGTGCCTCTTTTAGCATCAGCCAAAAACCAGCAAAACCAATAATGTGCTCTGCTGTATACCTCTCCCCATTCTGGGGAGGGTAAAAGCCAAAAAGTCGTTTGAACCAAGGTGGTTGTTGCGCATCACCTTGATTTAGTTTTGATATAAGTTCCTTTTTCATACAAGCTGCTACATAACGAGCTAATGGATTGCCAAGGTCTCGCTTGTATGAAGCATAAGAGCGAAACATCCACTCGCTGGAGAAGGCCTCACGGTCTATTTCAGCTACCTGAGCAATATCCCCATCTTTCATAGGGCGAATAATATAAGCAGCCTTTTGCATTGTTTTCCAAGTTTACCATGACAGGCGATGTCGGGTATACTGCCTCAAAGGGTTAGTTTCTGGCTTCAACTCACAAACTGGGATTGTATTTTTAAGTTAGATTTGTCTTAGGCAAAGGCATAATGATAAAGTTTTAGACATGGAAGACTTACCCAGTCTGCGTGTCCAGTTGGCCCCACGTCATCCTAAGGGATTAACCCTGTCTAATCCTGTTATGATAGCTTCTGGCATGCTTGGTTATGGCACGGAATACAGCGAGCTTATTGATATACAAAAGCTGGGAGCCATTGTCTGCAAAGGAACTACTCTTATGCCAAGAGCAGGTAGCCCTCAACCGCGGCTAGTAGAAACTGCGAGTGGCTTGCTTAATTCTGTAGGTCTGGAAAACATCGGTGTTGATGCATTGATTAGGGATAAAGCACCTATATGGGCAAAGTGGCAAGTTCCGGTCATTGTTAACATCGCTGGGGAAACGGTAGATGAATATGTTGGTGTGGCAAACAAATTAGAAGGTGTATCAGGGATAAGCGGCATTGAGCTAAATATTAGTTGCCCCAATATTTCAACAGGAGGAATAGAGTTTGGAGTAGATCCCAAACTTGCTACCCAAGTCACCTCAGCGGTTAAAGCTGCAACCAGTTTACCGCTTATCGTTAAGCTAAGCCCTAATGTGACTGATATCAAGGAGATTGCTTTAGAGGTAGAAAAGGCTGGAGCTGATGCCATATCTTTGATTAATACGATGAAAGGAATGGTAATTGACATAAATGAAAGAAAGTCTTGCTTAGGATGTATTATAGGTGGACTCTCTGGTCCCGCTATAAAACCTATAGCGCTTTATATGGTATATGAAGTGGCTAGAAATGTTCATATCCCAGTGATAGGTTGCGGTGGCATCGCTTGTGCTGAAGATGCCTTGGAGTTTATCATGTGTGGAGCTAGTGCAGTGCAGGTTGGTACAGCTAATCTAACTAACCCCCACATTGGTCTTAACATACTGGAAGGGATAGAGCACTTTATGAGGGACAAAGGGATTAGGGATCTAATTGACCTCATTGGTATCGATTAGAAAATTCCACGTAATAGGCTTTTTATTTGGCAGCCAATTCCTTTTGAATAAAGTCGATGATATCGTGAGTTGGAGCACCAGGACCAAAAACAGCTTTTATGCCTATTTGTTGTAAAGTTGGGATATCATCCTCAGGTATTATGCCTCCTGCGATAACCAATGCGTCGCCTCTTCCTTTTTCCCTTAAGCCTTCTACAACCAGAGGGAAGAGCTCTGAATGAGCTCCGGACAAGATACTCAACCCAACAACGTCCACATCCTCTTGAACAGCTGCCTCCACGATCATATCCGGAGTTTGTCGGATCCCAGTATAAATTACCTCCATACCAGCATCTCGCAGGGCCCTGGCTACAACCTTGGCACCACGATCATGCCCATCCAGCCCCGGTTTGGCTACAAGAACGCGGATTTTGCCTTCCTTCTGCATATCTTTAACCCCCTCCTAAGACATTTGGCAAAGTTCAGCAAGTACACCCTTGGTTGATTTGGGGTGGATAAAGGCGACCATACCCTCTACACCGTGACGTGCCTTTTTGTCAATTAATTCCACGCCCTTGCTAGCTAAGGAAGCAAGTTCCGGGTCAATCTCATCAACTTCAAAACAAATATGGTGTACACCCTCACCTCTCTTCTCTAAGGTTGCAGCTATTCTTGTATCCGGAAGCGGCTCTAAGAGCTCAAGGTTAGGGCCAGTGGGAAAGCTGAGCATCCCCACTTTTACTCCTTGCTCTGCCACAGTTTTAACCTCATCTAATGTGGCACCAAGTAAATCTCCATAAAGTTTAGCAGCTTCATCTAAGCTCTTAACCAAAAGGCCTATATGCGCAATTCCTTTGATCATGTTTAATTTAACCTCCCTCCTTATTTTTTAGAAAGCTAAAAATTCCTTCTGAGTGCCGAAAACCTTGCGCAACACATCACACATTTCACCCAGAGTAGCATAAGCTTCCACACACTCGAGAAAAGCTGGCATAGTATTATCTTCGCTATAAGCTACTTCTTCTAATCGTTTAAGCGTTTGATTGACTTTATCGCTGTCCCTTTCTTTCTTAACTTGTGCTGTTCTTTCTTTTTGTCTTTTTTCTACCTCAGGATTGACTCGAAGCAGGCCTGTTATTTTAGGATAGGGGGAAAGGAACTTGTTTACTCCCACCACGGTGCGCCTACTATCCTCAACCTCTCTTGCGTAGCGATAAGATGAATCCTGTATTTCTTTTTGCTGATAGCCTTGCTCGATACCAACTATGGCACCACCAAGACTATCGATCTTGGCGATATACTCACTGGCTTCCTTTTCCAGCTTGCTAGTGAGAGATTCCACGTAGTAAGAGCCACCAAGGGGATCAACGACATCAGCAACGCCGCTTTCGTGTGCCAAAAGCTGTTGAGTGCGCAAAGCAACCGTCACCGCTTCTTGAGAAGGCGTAGCATAAGCTTCATCGAAGGAATTGGTATGCAGCGATTGAGTGCCTCCTAAGACTGCTGCTAGAGCTTCCCAGGCTGTTCTAACGACATTGTTTAACGGCTGTGGCGCAGTGAGGCTGCACCCCGCAGTTTGAGTATGAAAGCGGAGCATCCAGGAACGGGGGTCATTAGCTCCGAATCTCTCCCGCATTATCTTGGCCCAGAGACGGCGTGCTGCCCTATATTTGGCAATTTCCTCAAAAAAGCCAAGGTGGCTGCTGAAAAAGAAGGAAAGCCTGGGGGCAAAGGAGTCTACGGCCAATCCAGCATCGATCATCGCCTCTACATAGGCAATACCATCAGCTAGGGTAAAGGCAATCTCTTGAGCAGCAGTAGAGCCTGCCTCTCGTATGTGATAGCCACTGATGCTAATGCTATTCCAGCGGGGAACTTCTTTGCTGCAGTAAGAAATAATATCAGTCGTCAACCTCATTGAAGGACGAGGTGGGAAGATATAAGTACCTCGGGCGATATATTCCTTAAGGACATCATTTTGAACGGTGCCGTTTAATTTACCTGGCTCAACCCCTTGTTCCTTGCCTACAGCTATATACATGGCAAGGATGGGAGCACAGGTGGAATTTATGGTCATAGAGGTACTCACTTTATCTAAAGGGATACCCTCAAAGAGTATTTCCATATCTCTGAGGCTATCTATAGCCACACCAACTTTGCCTACCTCACCCATTGCTAACGGCTGGTCTGAGTCATAACCAATCTGTGTGGGTAAGTGAAAGGCAACACTCAAACCTGTTTGGCCCTGATCCAGGAGGTAGCGGTAGCGTTTATTAGTATCTTCAGCAGTACCAAAGCCAGCATACTGACGCATCGTCCATAACCTACCTCGATACATACTTGGCTGAATACCTCGTGTAAAGGGATATTCGCCTGGATAACTCAAGCCTTCGGCATAATCAAAATCCACCAGGTCATCTGAAGTATAGACAGTATCAACCTGAACGCCTGATATGGTGTCAAATTTATCCTGCCGTTCGGGGAAGCGCTTTAATATCGAAGCCAGAGTAGTTTCACGCCATTCTTGCTTAGTTTTACTTGCCATAGCTACCTCCTCTCAGTAAGTTGTTAGCACAAACTTACCACACAAAGATATACAATCCTTCACATTAGCAATCTAAACTCCTCCCAATGCAGCCATTGGGAGGTTTCGAGTTACCCTATTGTGCTCCACGTTGATAGGCTTAGCTATTACTTCTTATCAGGATTAGCTCTGTTCAAAAAGGGAGCGATCATATCTATAGGTATGGGAAACAATATGGTGTTAGTTTTTTCTGTGGCAATACCAGTCAACGCTTGTAGATACCGAAGTTGCAGGGCTGCAGGCTCAGTAGCCATAATGTGGGCTGCTTGAGTCAATTTTTCTGATGCCTGGTATTCACCTTCAGCGTGGACGACCTTGGCTCGTCTGTCTCTTTCAGCTTCAGCTTGAGCCGCCATGGCTCTCTGCATCGTGTCGGGCAATTCTACATCCTTAACTTCTACCATGCTTACCTTTATCCCCCAGGGGTTAGTGCCCTCATCAACTATCGCCTGTATCTTTTCATTCAGCTTATCCCTGTGAGCCAACAATTCATCTAATTCAGATTGCCCCACGACATTTCTTAAGGTAGTGGCAGCAAGCAATGAGGTTGCCTTTATATAATCCAGCACCTTAAGAATAGCATCAGAGGCCTCAACCACGCGAAAATAAATTACAGCGTCAACCGTGACGGTAACATTGTCCATAGTCATGCATTCTTGCTGTGGCACATCCATGGTGATTACACGAAGGTCAACCTTCCTCATACGCTCAATGAAGGGAATAAGGAAGATAAGCCCTGGACCTCTGAGGCCAACGAACCTACCTAGCCGAAAAACACCCCCTCTTTCATACTCTTGAACGACTTTGATAGCTGCGGATAGAAGTATTATTACTACTACAGCGATAACGAAATAGATAAACCAGCTCATTTTTCCTCCTTTTCTTTAGATTCTTTTGTCACCCATAATTTCAATCCTTCGATTTTGGTTATCGTCACTTCCTCATCAGGTTCTATCTTACTGCCCTCGGCAATAGCCGTCCACAATTCACCTTCAGCTAGAACTGTGCCTTTAGGGTTAAGAATTGTTTGGGCTACAGCTATTTTCCCTATCATCTCTTCAGCACCAGCAGTGAGTTTTCGTTTTTGACCTTTAACGATAGCATAAATGACAAAAATAACAAAAGCGATGCCGCAGATTATAGCTATAATAATTGGCCCTGTTATTTCCATGTGGGAGTTATTCTCCTAATTCTTTAGATTTTCTTGCCACCCATAATTTCAATGCTTCTACTTTAGTTATTACCACTTCCTCTCCCCGTGCTATTCTATCGTATTCGGCCGTGGCTGTCCAGAGTTCACCTTCAGCTAGAACTGTGCCTGTGGGCACCAGTGCTGTTTTAACTATGGCTAGTTTACCCACCATTCCCTCAGCACCAGTAGCCTTGCGCCGTTTCTGCCCTCGAATAATAGCACCAATGACAAATATAGCAAAGGCGGTGATGGCAGCAGTAACACCAGCAATTAATCCACGATTTACCTCTACCCCCGGGGTATGAGTAAATAAGATTAACGAGCCCGTAACCATTGCGGCTACACCTCCGGCAGTTAATAATCCGAAGCTAGTAGTGAAATATTCAGCGATAAAAAGTCCAACGGCAAGCAAGATAAGTGCTAGGCCTCCCCAGTAAGCATTGAGCACTCCCAGGGAGTAAAACGCCAGGAATAAGCTGATGCCACCAGCTACTCCGGGGAAAACCATCCCGGGATTGGAAATCTCGGTGATTAATCCTACTGTAGCCAGGGTAAACAGGATATAGGCGATATTGGGGTCACTTATGACTTGCAAAAAGCGCTCAATCTCATTCATTTCATTCTTGGTTGTTCCAGAGCCGCTAGTGTCAATGGTGACTTCCTCGCCGTTGGCTAAAACGATTTTTATGCCATTGATTTGGGAGATAAGGCTTTCCAAGTTATCAGCTCGTAAGTCAATAAGATTGCATTCCAGCGCTTCGGTATCAGTAAATGATTTGCTTTCCGTTACTGCTAGTCTTGCTTCTTCTATATTGCGGCCACGCTTTTCAGCGATAGTTTCCATCCACTTAGCTGAGAACTCAACTATCTTTTTCATCTGATCTTCTGGTATTTCCTGTCCTCCACCGGCTACAGGATGGGCAGCGCCGATAGTGGTGCCTGGAGTCATAGCTGCTATATGGGCGGATAAGGTAATGAAAGTTCCTGCTGAAGCAGCCCAAGCGTTTACGGGAGAAACGTAGACTACGATAGGCACTTTAGCATTCATAATTCTACTGACTATCCTATCAGTGGAAGCGAGGAGCCCTCCAGGCGTATTTAGTTCAATGATACAGGCAGTAGCCTTCTTGTCTTCGGCCTGGCTGATGCCTCGGTCAAGATAGTCAGCTACTACTGGAACTATGGTGCCTTCTACATGAAGTACTTCAATCCTTGGGCTAGAGGCGCTAATTATACTGCCTCCGAGTCCCGCAGTTATTGTGACCGCAAGTAAAGCAAGGAAGAAAATCTTGAGTAAAGTTCTAAACATCTAGCTTTAACCTCAGGGTGATTATAAACTAAGCAATTAAAAGTAACAAATTTATTATCATTGAGAGTGGCAATAGTATAGTGTAGAATAAGGTAGCTTCCTGTTGTAGATAAAAATGGAAAACCTAAGATGTAAAGGAATGCGAGACCTGCTTCCTGGGGATATGCTGCGCTTTCGCTATATTGAAGACTCCTTTCGAACTTGTTGCCTCAAATATGGGTATCAAGAAGTAAGAACGCCAACCTTAGAACACCTCCATCTATTTACAGCTATAGGAACGCTTACTCCAAGCATGTTAAGTAAGGTATATTCCTTTCTTGATTGGGATGGCTGGGGTGGTGAGAGAGTGGTTCTCAGGCCAGACGGCACCATTCCTATAGCCAGGCTCTACATTAACAATCTAAGCGAGCATGAAATAGCCAGGCTTTTCTATGTGACTAATATCTTTGCCTTTGAAGAAACAGGCAAGCAGAATAGGGAGCGGTGGCAATGTGGTGCTGAGTTTCTCGGTGGTGCTAAATTTGCTGCAGATGTGGAGATAATCTTGTTAGTCAAAGATGTTCTGCGTAGGCTTGGTCTCAACAGGAGTGAGTTGCGACTGTCTCATGCTGGCTTGGTGAAAGCACTGATTAAGGAGCTTAAGCTTAGCTCCAGTGAAGAAGCTAGGGTAACGAGTCGAATTTTGGATGGGGATTGGCAGGCATTGACACAGGCAAAACCGATTAAACCTGAACTCAGCAAGCTTCTACTCCAACTCCTGAACCTCAAGGGAAAATCGAGCAGCTTCTTACAAAATGTGAGAGCCATATCCCAACAAGCTTCGGTGGACTTTAAGTCTAATCTAGAGGACTTCATAAATATCACCACGCTGTTAGATAGTTTGAATTGTGATTATGAAATTGATTTCACGGCAACATTGGGTTTTGAATACTACACTGGGGTTTGTTTTGTAGTGTTGGCTGATGGGGAGAAAATAGGTGGTGGGGGAAGATATGATAACCTCGTGCCACTTATGAGTGACAGGAACACCCCTGCCTGTGGATCTGCCCTCTATGTTGACCCTATAATGAAATTACTTTCGCCAGAGGGAGAGGAAAGGGCTGAAGCAGGAATTTTAATTGAGGGTGAGAATTCAACTCCAAGAATATTACAAAAATGCTTTGCCCTGGCCCAATCACTTCGTGGTGCCGGGTA
>CAZQBR010000039.1:8171-11566 GCA_964591975.1 uncultured Dehalococcoidales bacterium | reverse complement strand
AAGGCAGTACAGCATCCTGCTGCGCCTTATTGAAGCGGTGAATCTCGTCAATAAAGAGAATCGTCCTCTGCCGCGACACCTTTAAGCGCTTCTTAGCCTCACCAATAACATGTCGCAAATCAGCTACCCCAGCACTTACCGCACTAAGAGGGCTGAAGTGAGATTTGGTGACACCGGCAATAATCTGAGCTAGAGTCGTTTTGCCACTGCCTGGCGGTCCCCACAGAATTATGGAGGGTAACTGGTCTGACTCGATACATTTCCGGAACACGCGCCCCTCAGCAACCAAATGCTCCTGTCCCACAAACTCAGCAAAAGTCCGCGGGCGTATCCTTGCCGCCAGAGGGATGCTGCGGGGTGAACCACCTTCCCCGGGTGAATCAAAAAGAGGCAAATTCTCCATTTACCTACCATCAAAGATGAGTTAACATAATTATATCAGCGGCCAGCCACTGACGCACATATGTCACAGTGGCGTATTATGCCGGGGAAGCGTAGCCTTAGAGCCGAGCTTTCACAGGCTCCCAGTAATCTATTTCAACAGGTTATCCACTAAACTGAGAGCTTATCCAATATCCGGCATGACAGCAAAGCAATTAAAGCCGTCAAACAAAAGCAGGTAATCGTTCACATGCCCAGTGCAAACAAAAAGGAGCTATTTTCAGGAATTAGCCTGCTCACAGGCAACATGAGGAAGAGCAAGGGGAAATTGCCCGGCTCATCTTACTAAACTTTCGGATTGCTACACGAGGCTTGAGAAGCTGAAGAGAGAAGCTTCAGCCGGAATGAAGTAAAGTGTCACCCTATATCGATGGTGAATACCTTCTGTTCCAGAACCTCCTCCTCCCATGGCCGCTTATAGTCCATAGTTACCTTGGTATTACCCGCCTTTAACGCCTTGAACCGAAAATATTCAACACCACCAGCGCCAACCGCGCCTTCCTCTGCCGTCTCACCTTGCTTATACGTCTTTTTCACCAACTCAAGCATGCTCTCATCATAGTTTTCCTGCCAGCTATAGCCAGTAGTAGGATTAGAATCAAGGGCAATAACGAATTCCTTATTAACGCCGGTATTTATTGCTTGCTCCGGGTCAGTGTAAGTACTAACCTCGCATGCACATCCAGCCAGTTGGCAAGCAGCTATCGCTGTTAGCGTAACCAGTATCAAAAGTTTCTTCATCTACCCCTCCTTATTAATTAGCCCGTACATTATCCGCGATTTCCCATGTCAACTGACATAACCATGTTAAACTCCTGCCCGTTGGCTGTCAACAGCAGTGCCCTTTCAAATCCTCAATCCTCCGAGTTGTTCAAAATAGGAAAATTCAACTGTAGACTCAAAGTACAGCACCTCTACATCAAGGAAAACAGCGTGCCACACCAAAAGGCAACAATTTGCCCCGATGAATCTTGTGCAACATACATATGCAGTGCTAGTATTGGAATTCCGCCGACATGTTCCTCTTTGAAAAGCTCTTTCCGCCAAGGAGCTCAGATTTCGAGATATTAGAATGTATTTTGTTAGGTGATGCGTTTGAACTGGAAAGCCCCTAGAATATTCTACGGATGGTGGATCGTTGTCGCCTGTTTCTTTATTGCGCTATATGTGGGTGGGGCTATCTTTTACGGGTTCACCGCTATCTTTGAACCTATAGCGCATGAACTTGGCTGGAGCTACACACAGGTTTCATTTGCTGCTTCGCTCCGTGGTCTGGAGATGGGCATTCTCGCACCGTTCATCGGAATACTTGTCGATCGCTGGAGCCCAAGAAGGCTCGTATTCATTGGGGCAGTAGTTAGCGCTCTCGGCTTGATTCTTCTTAGCCGCACCACCTCCCTCGCAATGTTTTACGGAGCCTTCATTCTAATTGCCATAGGAATGAGTAGTTGCACCATGACAGTGCTGATGTCAGCCGTGGCCAATTGGTTTCATAGGAGGATAGGTATAGCGAGCGGCATAGCAGTTTCTGGCTTCGGTTTTGGCGGCTTGCTAGTCCCGGTAATAGTCAGGCTCATCGAAGTATATCAATGGCGCATGACGATGACCATCCTTGGCCTGGGTATGTTGGTCATACTTCTACCGCTGTCGCTTCTGCTTCGGCATAAACCTGAGCAGTATGGCTACCTCCCTGACGGTGAAGTAAAAGATGCAATGATATCCGACCATCATCCAGGCCTATCACAGACTGCCGAAGTGCATATGGGAGTGAAACAGGTCCTCAAAAGCAGCGCCTTCTGGCATATATCGCTGCCCTTTACATATCATCTCATGATAGTAAGCGCCATAGTCACGCATGTAATGCCTTATCTCAGCAGTATCGGAGTCGCCAGGTCCATGTCCAGCCTGGTAGCTACCGCTATCCCCCTGGCGAGCATTGCCGGACGCCTTACCCTTGGCTGGCTGGGAGACAAACTCGATAAAAGAAAGGTGGTGGCAGGAGCCTTTACCCTGATAGGTCTCGGGACATTCTGTTTTGGATATACATCAACTGCCGGCATCTGGCTGCTTGTGCCTTTCCTCATCCTTCTTGGTACCGGTTACGGCGGCAATAACGCATTGAGACCATCTCTGGTAAGAGAGTATTTCGGTAGGACCAATTTTGGAACTGTTTTTGGCTTAATAATGGGCGTAAACTTGCTGGGAGGCCTTGTAGGCCCAGTGCTAGCTGGATGGGTGTTTGATAACTGGGGTAGTTACGATGGTATATGGTTTGTATTCGCTGGCCTTGCTGTTGCTGCCGTAATTTCTATCCTAACAACTCCCTCAACCACCACAATCAAGACCTCCGATAAAGCTTGAGCTCGACGATTTTGTTCCTTATGCTCCTCTCGCCAGCCATTCCAGCACCTCCTCTAGCACTTCACTGCGATTGGCTCTGGTTACCATAAGTGTTTTAACTTCAGGATGGCGTTTAACTTCGTCGGCAAAAGGGTGAGAGTTAAGCATGATGGTGCCCAGAACCCTCTTGCCGCTTTCTATGGCTTGCAGAACAACCTCTCTGAACCGCGGTGATAAAAGCTCCATCTTGCCAATCTCATCAACGACTATTAAATCGTTCCCCTCCAACGCCTGGCGGAGGGCAGAGACGCCAAGTCTATTCAAGCTATCAATATCAACTTTGTACTTGCTTACCTGGTAGGGGCTGGAGATATTGACGTGCGCCAAAACTGCTTCCTGGCCATCAATGGTAACGATTCTGAACCCTTGCCTTACCCCACCTACCCGTATCTCCTCAGTGTAAAAACCGCCAGCCTTAATTTTTGTCTTGGCTACGGCTTCCCTGATAATGGCAGTTTTACCTGTGCCTGGCTTACCAGTTAATAACAGCATGCTTGCCGCTATTTCTCAACCAAAGCCTGAGATTTCCTCTTTTCCTCAAGCTTCTTTCGGCA
>CAZQBR010000039.1:1452-8071 GCA_964591975.1 uncultured Dehalococcoidales bacterium | reverse complement strand
GCTATTTCTCAACCAAAGCCTGAGATTTCCTCTTTTCCTCAAGCTTCTTTCGGCACCGCCGATGTTTCAAGGCAGCCATTCTCTTCTTCTTGTTCATATCCTTTTACTTTAAAGTGACAAAATCTTGGATAGCCGACTACTATAGTTTTCCCATCCTGACTTCTGCGATATATTAAAGCATTTTACCTGATCTGTCGAAGTTTTTTGAAGATTGTTTATTTTGTTACCCTAGGTCCTTCGCCAGATAAGGGGATGGAAAGATAAAGAGGTCAGGAGACAATTGGGTTGCTAAGCGACCTCTTCTTGATATGTTAAGGTGGGATGGATAGAATGACGAGAATTCAAGATGGATATCTTAAGGGATAAAGCTGCTATCGTGGGTATCGGGGAGACCGAGTATTCCCGAAATTCGGGCATGAGCGATGTGGCTCTTCTGCTTCAGGCATCGGTGAGAGCTATTGAGGATGCTGGGCTTACTCCTAAGGATATTGATGGGATTGTTTTGGGATATACCAATGTGGTGGCTGAGAACCTCATGACTAACTTTGGCACTAAAGACATGGCTTATTCCGCCAGCGTTCACCTGGGTGGCGCCAGTGCGGTGGCATCGCTCCAAAGCGCTGCTATGGCTGCTGCCACGGGTGTTGCCACTAATATCCTGTGTGTGGCTGGTTGGAATGGCTACTCCAGACTTAGAATCAGTTCAGGCATGGAAGGTCAGCCTCAGTTGGCGATATCGCAACTGAGGAGCTTCGAAGAGCCCTACGGGGTTTTTGTTCCAGCACAGTGGTATGCGCCCATGGCAAGAAGACATATGTATGAATATGGCACCACTAGTCGCCAATTCGGAGCGGTAGCAGTAACTATACGGAAACATGCTCAGCTCAACGATAAGGCCATAATGCGAGGCAAGCCAATAACTATCGAGGAGCATCAGAATTCAAGAATGGTCGCTGACCCCTTTCGCCTACTTGATTGTTGTTTGGAAAGCGACGGGGCAGCTGCTGTGGTGGTAACTTCCGGGGAGAGGGCAAAAGATATGAGGCATCAGCCTGTCTATATAATGGGAGTTGCTGAGGGACATCCTGATTTCCCTGACCAAATAGCCAACCGACCTGTCTTGACTGAATTGGGGATAAAGAAAGCAGCACCCAGAGCCTTTGCTATGGCTGGCGTCGCTCCTAAGGATATTGACGTTGCTGAGATATACGACTGCTTCACTTATATTGTGATTTGTCAATTAGAGGATATAGGCTTCTGCAACAAGGGCGAGGGTGGGCCTTTCGTTGAAGCAGGGCACATTGAGCTGGGTAGAGAACTTCCAGTAAACACTCACGGAGGTCTTCTTTCTCAAGCCCATGTGCTAGGCATGAACCATGTGGTAGAGGCAGTAAAACAATTGCGGGGAAGCGCCGGGAAAGCTCAAGTAAAGGATGCTGAGATTGCCTTAGTGAGTGGCTATGGTGATTTAGGCGATGGTTCAATAGCTGTATTGAGGAGATAAATGTCCCAATATGATAAGCCTTTGCCCCAGATAACTCCCCAGGCAAGGGAGTTATGGGAAGGATGTCGTAAGCATAAGCTTTTAATTCAGAGGTGCCTAGCCTGTGGTACTCTTCGCCATTACCCCAGGATAATGTGTCCCAACTGTGGCTCCTGGGATACGGAATGGGTAGAAGTTAGTGGCAAGGGAAAGATCTACTCCTGGACCGTAGCTCATCAAGCTTTCCATCCTGCTTTTATAGATGAGGTACCCTACGCTTCGGTAATCGTAGAGCTTGATGAGGGAGTCAGGTTAGTAACCAATATTGTTGATGCCAAGCCAGGGGAGCTCTATATTGGCATGCCAGTAGAGGTGGTTTTCCAGGATGCTACCAGTGAGATAACTTTGCCCAAGTTTAAAAAGTCCTCCTCGTTACAGGGTATATTTTCTTCTCAGATTGTCCGATAGCTTAGCCACTAATTCCAGAGCTTGGCTTGCCGCTTCAGGCGACAAAGTTGCCAGCCCGCAAGAAGGGGTTATTAATCCTTGAGCTATGATTTGTCTAAATCCGACGCCGTTTCTAGTGAAAGGAGCCATAGCTTCTCCCAGGCGGTCAGAAAGGCTGGACACGGATTCCTTAGCCAAAGCATCCTCATCATTGGGAACTATCCCCCAGGCAATAGCGCCTCCGCGCTCAAGAAAGGATTTCACTTCATCGGGATAAGCGCTTAAAGAGGAAGCATAATTGTAAGCATCAAAGCTAAGAATATCAGTTGAAGTGCTTAAAAGGACTGACCAGTTGGTATTGCCGCAGCAATGCAATCCTTTTATTCCCTTAATCCCCTGAAAAACCTCCTCTAATAAGGCAGGTACCTTCTCTTCAGGAACAGGCACAAAAACCGACCCCAGGGAAAGTAAATATGGCTCGTCAACAAATATAATGGTATTGGGTGAAACCTGTCTCAAAGCATTTTCTTGCCAGGAGGCTTTTAGTCGCAAAAACTTAGCCGCTACTTCAGCCAGGGTATCGTCGTAAAGGATAGCTAAGCCATCCTGACGAGTAACCGTCAGCCCCAAGGTGATAGGACCCGTTATCTGCCCCTTGACTATTTGCTGTTTCTTCGCCTTGGCCAAAAATGTATGCAATCCTGCAGCATATTCAGCAGAGACACCATATTCACCGAAATTGCCCGCCTCACAATCAATATAGATTTGCTCCAATTCAGTATCAAAATTCGCCGATGGCTCAATGTGAATTTTATCCTCATTCACAGCTACCCCGGGAAAGCCCTCGCTGAACTGAACACACATGTTTTCTTTGGGGGAGCGCTTCGGTAACTGTGGCCAGGCAGGGATAGCAGGAAGATGTTTCATAACTAAAGAGCAAGCCTCCTCAGGTTCAGCCTGAGGCATGCTACCAATAGCTGTAGGTAAACAACCGAACTCAAATTTAGCTGGCATTTCCCTTTTTAGTTAGAGACGTCAGGAGAATTCATCCAGTGCGTCCAGCATAAACATGCATGGCAATGCCGGCAACAAGGAATACCACTCCCAAAACCAAGGGGTGTATCGCATAGTGCCAGGACAGAGAGATAAGCCATGCTATCCCTAATCCTGCAAAAACGTGCATCCATGCATTGAAATTAACATGCTTGGCACAGTAACTAGACACTTTAGCCGAAAAGTTTTTCATTTTCTCGCCCCCTTTCTATTTACTCAGGTATTTCCCAATGAGTAAGTCCAAATCCTTTTTTGCCCTGTCTGATATATATTTCGGCGAGGTAACGATAGCACTCTTAAGAGCGGTGGCACAAGCGCAATCCCGTTTGGAGGGGATAAGAGGAATTATCAGTTTCAGGATTTTCTTGGCAGTATCAATGCCTTTCTCTAGATTAGTTAAAATCACCTCCGTAGTCACCGATTCATAGTTGGTATGCCAGCAATCATAATCGGTGACCACAGCGAGCGTGGCATAGCACATTTCGGCTTCTCTTGCCAGCTTAGCTTCAGGCAAAGCAGTCATTCCAATAATATCAGCACCCCAGGAACGGTAAAGCTGCGACTGAGCCTTAGTACAAAATTGCGGCCCTTCCATAGCCAGGTAAACACCCTCCTTATGCACTTTAGCTCCTGCCCTAGTGGCTGCCTCAGACAAAACTTGACTCAACACAGGGCAGAAAGGCTCAGCAAAAGCAATGTGCGCCACTATTCCATCAGTGAAGAAGGTACTCTCCCTGCCCTTAGTGCAATCAATGAGCTGGTCGGGAATAACTAAATCCATAGGCTGGATTTTTTCCTTGAGGCTGCCCACAGCACTCACCGAGATAATCCTTTCTACCCCCAGAGATTTCAAGGCATAGATATTAGCCTTCACCGGCAGCTCTCCAGGACTGATGCGGTGCCCCTTACCATGCCTGGGAAGAAAAGCAACCCTTACCCCTTCAAGCTCGCCCAAAATAATGGCATCGCTGGGTTCGCCGAAAGGCGTGCTTATCTTCACCTCCTCCATTTCAGTCATGCCTTCTACCTTATAAAGCCCGCTGCCGCCGATGATTCCTATTTTAGCTGTGGACATCAAATTCTTTCCTCCATCCTTAATTTTACAAATGATTATAATACCAACGAAATAAAATAGAATATTACTTCAACGCTTTGTGTCTCGCAACAACAAATAAGAGAAGCATGCGTCACTAATCACGTGAGCCAGCACAAAGATTTGACTTTGCTCTGGGATGCTGTTACATTCAAATCAGCCAACTAGACCTTACTCGCCCGGGTTAATAAATATAATTAAGGAGGATGAGTTCAATGGAAAAGAAAGAGCCATATGCCAGCAAGGAGGAATTCAGCGAACGAGTTGTCCACTACCCCGATGTTCCCCTTGTGGAATTAGCTCCCGGTTCAAACAGCCACCTTGTGTCTGCTGCAAACATGACACTCAGTTTTATCACTATCGAGCCCAATAAGTACTTTCCCCCCCACCACCATGAAGCAGAACAGCTCGTTGTAGTTCTAGATGGCGGATGCGACCAGATAGTGGATGGGAAGTTATATCCACTTAAGAAAGGTGACGTCTGCATTATACCCTCAAATGTAGATCATGGAGACTATGTTTATGATAAAGGTCTCAAAGCCATCGAAATTTTTTCGCCACCACGAGAAGACCTCGTAGCAAGGCTAAAAAAGGCCTTATCTTCCTAGTCTAATGTTCACATAACTGAGGATGTAGAGACGTAGAAGGCAATACATCCCTAATCACCTGAGCGAGTACAAAGATTTGGTTTTATTCTGGAATGTTGTTACATTCAAATCAGCCATCTACACCTTACTCGCGCGGATTAATAAATGTAATTAAGGAGGATGAGTTCAGTGGAAAAGAAAGAGCCATATGCCAGCCAGAAGGAATTCAACGAACGAGTTGTCCACTACTCCGATGTTCCCCTTGTAGAATTAGCTCCCGGTTCAAACAGCCATCTTGTGTCTGCGGTAAACATGACACTCAGTTTTGTCACTACGGAGCCCAATACATACTTCCCTCTCCACCGCCATGAAGCGGAACAGATTCTAATAGTCCTGGATGGCGGGTGCGACCAGATAATGGACGGCAAGTTGTATCCACTTAAGAAAGGTGATGTTATCACTATACCCTCAAATGTAGAGCATGGAAGCTATATTTCCGACAAGGGATTCAAAGCCATCGAAGTTTTTTCGCCGCCACGAGAGGACCTCGTAGCAAAGCTGAAAAAGGCCCTGGCTTCCTAGTCTAATGTTCACATAACTGAGGATGTAGAGACGTAGAAGGCAATACATCCCTAATCACCTGAGCGAGTACAAAGATTTGGTTTTATTCTGGGATGCTGTTATATTCAAATCAGCCATCCAGACCTTACTTGCCCTGGTTAATAAACATAACTCAGGAGGATGAGTTCAATGGAAAAGAAAGAGCCATATGCTAGCCAGAAGGAATTTAATAAACGAGTTATCCACTACTCCGATGTTCCCCTCCTAAAATTAGCTCCCGGTGCAAATGGCCACATTGTGCCTGCTGCAAACATGACACTCAGCTTTATCACTGCAGAGCCCAATATTTACGTCCCTAACCACCACCATGAAGCAGAACAACTCATAATAGTTATAGATGGTGCATGTGACGCAACAGTGGAGGGGAAGTTATATCCACTTAAGCAAGGGGACGTTCTCATTATACCCTCAAATGTAGAACACGCAGTCTACGTTTCCGATAAAGGTCTCAAATCCATCGAGGTTTTTTCGCCACCACGAGAAGACCTCGTAGCAAAGCTAAAAAAGGCCTTGTCTTCCTAGCATAATATTCATATAACCGGGGAGATAGAGACGTAGCAAACGGGTCAACGCTAAGAGAAGTTAAAAAACTGACTTAAAAGTGCCGGCTTGCACATAATCAGACAGGGTATTTTTACCACACGCAGTCACGTTTAATCCCCTCATAACCCATCTCTGGCTTTGCCCACGTTGCCAGGATTTCCTTGCACAGGCAATTATTTTATCCTCACTCGTATAAAGGCTGCTTCCACCCATAGCTCTTTTTTTGCTTCAAGCACCTGGCGCCCCGTTGAAAAATACTACTTCTCGCCCCTGCATCTCCTTATCTACCTTTCCCTCTTCCTCCAGGAATTTCAGGTGAGCTATAGCTTCTCCAAAAGCAAACCACTTTTGCGACGGAGGAAACATATCCCATGATTTATAGGTTACATCCCAGGTCATTTGCGATGCTACCTGGGAAGCGTTTTGCTTACCCTTTCCAAGAATAGAGACAATTTCATCAAGCCTCAGCTGGTGGTGGCGTCTCAACTCTCCAATTCTCTCCCTGTGGTTTTTAAGAATGCTCCTATGGCCAGGTAGCACAAGTTCAACATCTAAATCGTAAACTTTGTCCAGGCTCATCAGATATTCCTTCAGAGGATTCCGCTCATCGGACCAAAGTGAGATGTTGGGGGTTATATCACCGAGGACATGGTCACCAGATATGAATATCTTCTTGCTGGGCTCGTAAAGACACAAATGACCCTCAGTGTGTCCCGGGGTTTCAATACATCTAAATAAGTAATCCCCCATGCTTACTGTGTCACCCTCTTTCAAGATATAGAAGTCCAGGCG
>CAZQBR010000039.1:0-1352 GCA_964591975.1 uncultured Dehalococcoidales bacterium | reverse complement strand
GGTTCCATCCAGTATCAATAATTAAAGACCGCTGTGCTCCTTTTACTACATAAGAGTTAAGGGCCTTTAGAGGACTTCCGGGGAGAGGAACCTCAATTCTATAGAGGCTTGGTAAGATTTCCTCGAACAACGCTACAAATAATCCTTCCCAGTAATACTACTCATGGATTCGGCGCAATCTGACTGCATTCGCTCTGTCTATGCAACTAAGCTCGACTACTTCTGGACCAAATCACTTTGGAGGGAAACTATCGCCGAGTTGAAGCATAATTATAGAGTAAAGATACCATGATAGAAGAACTTCTTCTTCAATTTGGCAAAAACCCTTTTCGCTAGATTTTAGCACACACAGTTACATTTAATCTTGTTATAATCCATCCCTGGCTTTGCCCACGTTGCCAGGGTTTCCTTGCAGAGACTCTATTCCCAGTTGTATAAAGGCCTGTTTCCGCCTACGGTGTCTATCTTTGCTCTGGACAATGTTATAGAATCAGTTGGAAGATACCTTTTCGTGGCTTTTCCTTTGTAAAGGTATGGCTAATATTAGCAAGTAGGAGGTTTTAAACTGTGGAGAATGAGCGTGTTATGGTATTTATAGATGGAGGGAATCTTTATGCTGGCGTAAAATTTGGACTCAATCTACAGAAATCTGTAAACATAGATAGCTTAGTCAAGAAGCTAGTTTCAGGGCGTGGCTTGGTGCGAGCTTATTATTACACTACTCCGAGTCCTCGTCCTAATTCGTCCCTGGGCAAGTCACATCAGCGATTTCTTGATAAGTTGGGCTGGATTGAAAATCTCCAGATTCGGCGTGGAAGAATCGTGCCCAGGAGACATACAATTGAATGCCCAAAATGCAAGGAATCATTTGAGTATAATGATTATACACAGAAGGGAGTGGATGCGCGAATCGCAGTGGACATGGTTACGTTAGCGGTGAGAAGTGCCTATGATACTGCTATTCTGGTTTCTGGTGATAGCGACTTAGCAGAAGCGGTTGACTATATTCGTGAGCAGACGAACAAAAAGGTAGAGAATGCGTGTGTGCCGGGGAAAAGCTGGGCAAAGACGCTCAGGGAAGCAGCGGACAAACGGATTCCCTTAACAGAGGAATATCTTACGGACTGCCTGTTTGAAACGCCTTTAGAAACGCCTTTTGAAATGCCTTTAGAAGAACAAGCCCCACTTTAAAGTGGGGCTTGTAATTTCAGTTCCCCTTATCGGCAGCACAACAAAGGGAATTCAATAACTCCTGTTGTGGGAACAGCAGGAGTCATTCATTACAATAAATTTAACACAAATGCTAATTTTGTCAAGCCCAATCTGTTGATGTTACGGAGTTAATTTTACCA
>CAZQBR010000038.1:0-11742 GCA_964591975.1 uncultured Dehalococcoidales bacterium | reverse complement strand
AACCCCCAACCTCTGCGATGCGAACGCAGCGCTCTCCCAACTGAGCTATATCCCCCGCAGCTTGAATTCTAGCAAAGACCAAGAATTCAGGTCAATCTCCTTAGTAGGCTCTGAGGAGCAAAAAACCTACAGAGCCTTCGCTAGCGCTCAAAGTGTTAATCAAAAGCCATCATTTTAGGGCTATTCTAAATATAATATTCTGTTGCAGCTATTGCATTGAACCAATTCATCAGCTTTAACCCTTTGCCATTGGCTTGTGGGTAAAGTGATATGGCATCCTTGACATCTGCCTTGCTCTACCTTAGCTACGGCTTGTCCTCTCATCAGTTTGATTTGTTCGTAAAGTCCCAGAACCTCGGAGTTAATTTGTTGCGTTAGTGCTTGGCGATTTTCACTAAGCTTAACAAGCTTAGCTTCGACTCCAGTTTTCTCTCGGTTGAGCGTTTCTTGCCTCTGTTGCCATTCCTGTTTCAATAGCTGAAGCTCTCCAGTACTAGTTTCCACCTTAGCTTCCAACTCCTCTGCTTGGCCCATTAATTCCAACAGCTCATTTTCTTTGTCCCCAATTTTGCTCTTAAGGCTCCTAGCTTCATTCTCGAGGTTAACTAGCTCTTTAGGATTTTTAGTTGTGCCGCTGTAGAGTTTATTGTTGACATGATTGACTTTCTCCTGGAGGTTTTCTAGCTCCCATTCGATACTCTTTTGTTCTTTCTTTGCAACCCCCAGTTCTTGTTTTTGCAAGGTGAGCTTAGATTCAGCTGCAATCAAAGCTTTACTGTCGTTTAATTGATTTTCAATCTCGTCTAGCGTCTGTTGCTCTCTTTGGAGTTCTAGATCAATCTGCTGCAACTTATAGAGTTGCCCTGACAAACTCATTCTGGAGCTTATTGTAAAAGCAGAACGGCACTTCTGTCAAAGATATTTCGTAAAGCCTCTTTGGTTAGGAGGCGACATCACTTGCCTAAGGAGAGCTTACAGCTGATAAGGAGGCGAACGAGCTATGAAATCTCCAGCGGTGGCAATGTCCGCCTTACACACGGGAGGTCAGAGGTTCAAGTCCTCTATCGCCTACTTTGAAACCATATAGAAACAGCCTCTATACTTTTGGAGCGTTTGGCTGTCACCCTGAGCAGTAGCGAAGGGTCTTCCTTCGTCGCTATTCTAAGTGAGCCGAAGCCGTGGGCGAGATAAAAGGGAGGAGATAAAGAATCTCAGAGATTCTTCGCCTACGGCTCAGAATGACAGGAGGATTGTTAAACGCCTTCTACATTTTCGGGCTAGGCAAAATAGACAATGAGTGCCACTACTCCTGCTACAATGAGATAGATGCCCACCAAATAATTGAGGATTTTGGGGAAAATAAGTACTATGATGCCGAAGATAAGGCTGATTATTCCTGCAATCAGACTTAAACTGCCAAGCGTGATAGACATAATCTGTCACCTCCTGATTCTTTAATGCTGAGCATTATATACAAATAAACCTATGGATTCTATAACCCTCTAAGAAATTCAGGGCGAAGTCGGGAAAAATCTCTGGCCGTCAGTATATCTTCTAGCTCTTTGAGCATCCTTTGTTTCTCACTGGGCAATCTCCCACGAACTGAAAGATAATTTGAGGCATGCATGGAGCTGAAGAAGCAATTACTGAAGCTGGATTTTTCCACAATGGTTCTCAATTCCTCAAGAGATTGGAAAGGGTCAATAGGATGGAAATCGCCTTTTTGCCATCTCTCATAAAGGGGAGTGCCTGGAACCAAGGTTAGAGTTAACGCCCCAGCGTAATCAGGGTCGAGGTCGGTGAGTATCCTGGCTGTCTCCAATGAATGTTGCTCACTTCCCTCAACTCCACCAAGCCCCAATATTACGGTGACCGAAAAAGCAATGTCTGCCTGTTTAACCTTTGTCCCCGCCTCAGCCATGTGTTGGTAATTCACCCCTTTACCTATACTCTTGAGCACCTCATCATCACCACTCTCTACCCCGGTGTAGAAGATACTCAGTTTAAGTTCTCTCAAGGTCTCTAGCTCCTGCTGACTTCGGCGCAAGATATCTTGTGGGGTAGCATAAGTACCAATCCTATCTAGATGGGGAAACTTATCATTGACATATTGCAGCACCTCCACCAACTTGCTGTAAGGATAAACCAAAGCATCGCCGTCTTGAAGAAAAATTCTTTTTCGATCCCACTGCTGGGCTATCATATATACTATGCTTGGAATGGAAGGTGAACCGATACCATATTTCATATACAGGGATAAGGCATCGAGTTCTTGTTTAACCTCATCAAGCTCCCTTATCCTGAGTCTGGATCCGTAGTAGTTACAAAAGGCACAGGTGTTATTGGAGCAACCACTGGTCAGCGGCAAAAAGTAACTTCTCCGTTCGCTTGGTGGCCTGATGATCTCAGGCCTTTCAAACTTCTCACTTCGTTGAGGCATTTACTTATTTCTCCCGAATTAATAATCCCTTTGCCAGGTTATCCAAAACAAAGGCTACTGCTCCCAGCACGCTAGAGTCATCACCCAGCAGAGCCGGCTTGATTTCAACTGCATCGGCTGATGTTCTAAACGCCCTTTCCTTAACTACTTTTATCGCTGGTTGGAGCAGCAAATCACCCATCTTGGCCACGCCCCCGCCAACTAAAATTAACTCTGGATTAAAAATGTTAACTAAATTAGCCAAGCCTACACCAAAGTAATAGGCTAGCTGAGAGATAAGCTCCTTAGCCAGTTCATCTCCTTGTTTGGCTGCCAGGAAAACGACCTTGGCATCGATTTTGCTCATATCTCCATCCATAAGTTCAATGATCGATGTTGGGACACCCTGGATAATCTGCTTTGCCGCCTCTCTGGCTAAAGCAGTGCCCGAGGCTAAAGCTTCCCAGCAGCCAATGTTGCCACAGTTGCACCTGGGTCCATTTACATCAATCGTCATATGCCCAATTTCCCCAGCAACGCCACGGGAGCCAGTGTACAACTTGCCATCAGCAATGATACCTCCGCCAATGCCGGTGCTCACGGTGATATAAATGAGATTGGCCACCTTCTTTCTCACTCCAAAGCACCACTCCCCCAGGGCAGCCAGAGTGGCATCATTACCTAGGTAAGTGGAGATACCAAACTTATGTTGTATGGTGTCTCTCAGGGGCACATCATGCCAGCCAGGAAGGTTAGGAGAGAAGATAACCTTGCCGGCATCACTGTCTATAATGCCGGCAGCAGCTATCCCTATACCCAAAAGCTGAGATTTCGATTTGCCAGCAGAAATAGTTTTTTCAATGGTCGTGAATATGGTATCTATTATGACATCAGGGTTAGTTGAAGTCGGAGTTAGACTGTATCCGCGAGAGAGGATTTCCCCTTGAGCATTGGCAAGAGCAACGGCAATCTTGGTGCCGCCGAGGTCAACCCCTAAGATAATCTCCCCATGCTCTGACATTGTTATTACAGCCTCTCAACTATCTGCTTATGCTACTTGAAAAGGAATTACATGGCAAGCAAATGGCAAACTTGAGCATAGCGACGCCTTCAGCTAAAATAGTAAATACCATGATCGGATTTGAATACATGAAGAAACTCTCCCACACCTCACCCTCTAAAATAGTGCTTTTGATGATAGATGGGGTAGGTGGCCTGCCGCACACAGAAACTGGCAAAACGGAGCTGGAATCAGCTAAGAAACCAAATCTAGACCAGATAGCCAGAGAGTCACTTTGCGGCTTAGCTGACCCCGTGAGCCCAGGAATTACGCCTGGAAGTGCTCCAGGACATCTAGCAGTTTTCGGCTATGACCCTGTTAGATATAATGTCGGACGAGGCATCATTGAAGCATTAGGAATAGGTCTGGAGCTAAAACCAGAAGATATCGCCGCCCGGGGCAACTTCTGCACAATTGACAGCAAGGGAATCATCACTAATAGAAGAGCAGGGCGAATCCCCACAGAGAAGAACACTGAGTTATGCCGCATGTTAAATAGAATAGACATCGATGGAGCTGAGGTCTCTGTGACGCCGGTAAAAGAACACAGATTTGTTCTCACCCTCCGAGGCAAAGGCTTATCACCTGAGCTAGCAGATTCTGACCCACAACAAGTGGGACTGGCTGCCAAAAAGATAGAGGCTTTATCCCCAGGGGCTCAGAGAACCGCAGAAATCGCCAATGAATTTGTGTCACGAGCGAGGAGGCGACTAAAGGATGAAAGCGTTGCCAATATGATGCTTCTGCGTGGCTTTTCCCGCCTCCCTGACATCCCATCTATGCCTGATATCTATAAGCTGAAACCAGCAGCCATAGCTGTATATCCTATGTATCGGGGCTTAGCTAGGCTGGTAGGAATGGTGATACTGCCAGCAGGTAATAACATAATCCAACAGATACAAAGCCTCCACCACTATTATGTTGACTACGATTTCTTTTTCATTCACTTCAAGAGTACCGATTCCAGAGGAGAGGATGGCAATTTCGAGGCTAAGGTCCAGGCTATTGAGGAACTTGATAATGCACTCCCCAGCCTGCTCAGTTTAGACCCAGACGTCCTAGTTATCACTGGGGACCATTCTACTCCGGCATCCCTGGCTATGCACAGTTGGCATCCAGTCCCCTTTATGCTGCGCTCCAAATGGTGCCGTCCTGATAATGTCACTGAATTTTCAGAGCAGGCTTGCCTTATTGGCGGCATGGGTCGCTTTCCTGCCACAGAGATAATGCCTCTAGCTATGGCTAATGCTTTGAAACTAGACAAATTTGGCGCCTGATAAGCATCAAAAATCCAGAAAACTCTAGAAGGAATAAGGGTCCTCGATTTTTCTCGCTACGTTGCCGGAGCTTACCGTGGAGCACTCTTAGCAGATATGGGGGCTGAGGTTTTATTAGAGTAGAAAGGACTGGAGGTGAGGCAGATAGGGAATTAGGCTCTTTTGCCCCAAATGGGGAAAGCATTGTATATGGAATCACCTTGGCTCGTAATAAAAAGGATGTTACTTTAAATACCCAAAGTAAAAAAGGAGGAGAAATATTAAAAGAATTGTTGAAACGAGTTGATATAGTGGTGGAAAATTACGGAGTCGAAGGTAAAAAATAATGGGCCTTGATTACGGGCTTCTTTCCGAGATTAACCCAGCCATAATCTTGGTTTCCATCTCTGGATTTGGGTCTTTTGGCCCCTATGCTAAAAAACTGTGTTTTGATGCTGTAACTCAAGGGACGTCAGGGGGAATGAGTTATACTGGGTTTCCCTGGGAATCCTCCAACGAGAGCCGCGGTTCCCTATGTTGACTTTAGCTCAGGCATTTACGGAGCCCTGGGCGCCATGTTCGCTCTCTATTATCGAGAGAAAACAGGAAAGGGCCAGATGGTCGACGTCGCATTGCTTGATGTTGCTATCTCCTTTTTTGCGGGCATGGGGGTTGCTGCCGAATACAAGTTGTTATAAAGCTCTCCAAGAGCTCTGGCAAAAGAGAAAACCGAGCTCCTTTTATAGGCGAACACAACGGGGAAATATATTGCAAAGTTTTGAACCTCAATTTGGAGGAACTTCAACAGCTTAAGCAGGAAGGTGGTATCTAGACTGGAGGTGACCCTCACTCTAACCCCTTCCTTTGAAGAGAAGGAGGAGATTATTTTGGTGCCCAGAGAGTAAAGGCCAGAAATTCTTCGCTCTGCTGATTCCTCGCTTCACTCAGAATGACATTGTTTGAAGGTTTAACTTCCTTCCTCGGGTTGAGTCGTTCCCGCTAAACCTTCTTGCTTTAGAGTCTCCATAAGGCGAGCGGCCCTGGGATAGCCAATACGAAGGCGGCGTTGTAAGAAAGAAGTAGAGATATGTTTATGTTCTTGTGCTAAGCGTCTTGCCTCTTCTAGAAGAGAATCAGGGAGAGCCATTCTTTGACTTAAGGAGGCAAGCTCAGCTAGCTCATCAAAATTGATAGAGCCTGTCATTTGCCTCTGATTCCCCCAGAAATATACTAACCTCTCTATTTCAGTATCAGAAACGAAGCTTCCTTGAAGACGCTTAGGCTTGCTAGCTTCAGTCGGCATATAAAGCATATCCCCCCTACCCAGCAATTTCTCCGCACCTACTGCGTCAAGAATAGTCCTGGAATCCACTTGGGAGGTGACTGCGAAGCTGATACGGGTAGGAAAGTTAGCTTTAATAAGCCCGGTAACCACATCTACTGAAGGACGTTGCGTAGCTACAACAAGATGAATGCCAGTAGCCCGGGCCAATTGAGCTAGGCGGCAAAGTGTATGCTCCACTTCATCACATGCTGCCATCATTAAATCAGCCAGCTCGTCAATGACCAGCACCAAATATGGCAACTCATCCCCAGGTGAGCGGTCTTTGTTATAACCCTCAATATTGCGCACTCCCGCTTGGGCAAACTCACGATAGCGATTGTCCATTTCCTGATTAAGCCACCTTAGCGCCTTTATCGCTTTCTCAGTATCCACAACCACAGGAGCAAGCAAATGAGGCATTCCGTTAAAAGTCACTAGCTCCACTCTTTTGGGGTCAACCATGATGAATCGAACATCATCGGGGCTATTATGTACAAGTAAGCAGCAAATAACAGAATCGAGGCAAACGGTCTTGCCGCTGCCAGTAGCTCCAGCAATGAGTAAATGTGGCATCCTGGTCAGATCCGCTGCCACTGCTTCACCACCAGCACCTTTACCTAAAGCGATGGCTAGCTTCGACCTGGCTCTAGCCTTCTGAAAAGCAGCAGTCTCTATAGCACTGCGAAGAGAAACCGAGCCAAACACAGTGTTAGGAACCTCGATGCCCACCAGCGATTTTCCTGGTACAGGGGCCTCAATTCTAATGCTGGGGGCAGCTAAGGCTAAGGCCAAATCATTGGCCAGAGAAGTAATGCGGTCCACCCTGATCCTCGTTTTTGATACTTCTTCCACCCGCGATTGCCCCTTCTCCCTTACCTCCTTATATTTCCTGTCCCAACCAGGCTCAACGCCAAACTGAGTTACAGTAGGGCCCATGTTTATCTGCACAACTTTGGCTTCTACACCATAGCTACCTAGAGCTTCCTCAATCAGCCGAGCTCGTTGGTCAATGTCCTCCTTATCTAATTTCACCTCAGCCGGTTTATCCAAGATGTCAATAGGAGGAAGTTGCCAACCGCTGGGAGTGAGAATTGGCTCACGGTCAGATTGCCACATCTTCGGCTCATAGCTAACAGGGGGAGGAGGAATAATAGAGGGTTCTGTCGGTGTCTCAGCAATAGTAGAGCGTTCCCCGGCGGGTATCGCCTCAGGAAGAGGGGCAGCCTCAGGACGAGTTTGGAAACTCCTGGCAGGTAGCCGTCGGCCGCTTTTAGCAGTCTTTACCACTCCATGCCAAATCTTGCGAGGAACTATAAAAATGATGCCCAGAAGAATAAGTCCAGCTACTCTGAGGCCCCCTGTAATATTGAAGCCCCCTGCTATCCTTTGGCCAATTTCGCCTCCCAACGTAGCTTGACTTAAAATGCCCTCGCTGCCATAGAAGAAGGAAAGTATCCCCCATAGACCCAACGCCAGAATAGCCCCTCCCATGAACCAATTCCAGCGCCTTCTCACGATAGAAAAGCCCCGCCATACTATCCAAATTATCACACCCAGGGCGGCAGCTATTATAGCCAGGCCAAGGCCAAATAAAGCAAGCATGTTTTTCCATATCACAGGGCCCCACAAATATAGCAAGCACACTATCACGACGATTAGTACAAGCCTTCGCATCACTGGTGAAACGACAAAGCTGAAGAAACCTTTACGCTCCGAGCGGCGGGGATTTGCTTTTCGTTTTGGCTTAAGATTGCCCCGCCTCACTCGCAATGGCGCTGAGCCTGCCTTAGGCATATAAGCTACACCTCCTCTATCTCACCAGCTAAGGAAATGGGTGGGCGAGGGTTTCCTGTCTCCGTAATCACAGGAATAATAATGGGGCAGCGATGAATCTGCTTATAGAAAAAATCTGCCAGAGAATTCTTTACTCTATCCTCAATAAAACTTCGCTCAGCTAAGCGCCTCCTATCACGATTTAGAGCAGCTACCACGACATCTAGGCACTTTTCTGTTAATGCTCCACCATCTCTACTACCAATAAAGCCTCGTGCTACAACCCGAGGCCTCCCTACCAGTCTGAGATTTTTAACATCAATAGCGATGGTTACTACCACAACTCCATCTTGCGAAAGCAATCGGCGGTCACGGAGCACAACATCATCCAAGTCGTAGGTTGCCGAACCACTTACATAAACGTTGCCCGATGGAACCTTAGCAACGATTCTCCCAGCCTCCTGCCCTAGCTCAAGCACGTCCCCATCTTCAAGGACAAAAATGTTATCTCTTGGCGTACCCAAACTTTCAGCCAATTTAGCGTGTAAGGTCAAATGACGATACTCACCATGAACGGGCACGAAAAATTTGGGCTTAACAAAATTAAGCAAAAATTTTAACTCCTCCTGGCTACCATGTCCATGAACGTGAACTCGAGCCAGCTTATCATAAATTACATTGGCGCCTTGCCGGAAAAGGCTGTCTATGTTCTTGTTAACCAATGCCTCATTGCCAGGAACAGGAGTCGCTGAGATTACCACTGTATCACCGGGGACAATCTGGACTTGACTGCGAGGGTCTCGATTAGCCATTCGTACCAAGGCAGAGGTAGGTTCACCCTGACTCCCTGTAGCTAACAGAACAACTTGATTGTTAGGCAAAGTTCCAAGCTCGTCTAAACGGCAAAGAATGCCAGCAGGAGCGGTAAGATAGTCCATTTTTAGCGCCACGTTTGCTATCTCCTTCATGCTTCGCCCAAGGATAAACACGCGGCGACCATGCTTGGCAGCAACATCAATCACCTGCTGAATACGAGAGACAAGGGAAGCAAAAGTGGTTATGATTACCCTTCCAGAGGCTTCTGCCATAACATGACCTAAGGTCTCGCTGACTATCCTCTCAGAGAGAGTGTATCCGGCAAGCTCAGCATAAGTAGAGTCAGAGAAAAGAAGTAAAACTCCCTTTGCTCCCAGTTGAGCAAGCTTACTGAAGTCGGTTGGCTCTGCGATGACAGGGGTATAATCAAGCTTAAAATCACCAGTGTGAACTATAACTCCCAGCGGGGTATGAATGATCAGGCCCATAGAATCTGGAATGCTATGGCAAACAGGGAAAAACTCCACCTTAAAATTACCTAATGCAACCTTACTCCCTGAGTGAACTACATTTAGCTTTGCCTTATCCTTTGCTCCACGCTGCCTAAGCTCAGCAGAAATCAATTTCTGAGTAAATTTAGCAGCATAAATAGGCAGGTCAAGATAAGGCAGAATGTAAGGCAAGGCCCCAATGTGGTCCAAATGCCCGTGAGTGATAACCATGCCTCTCAGATTTCGTTGCCTCTCCCGAAGATAGCTGATATCTGGAATAACTAAGTCAACTCCCAGCATTTCTTCGCTAGGAAACATAAGCCCAGCATCAATAACAATAATGTCATCGGCATACTCCAAGGCCATCATGTTCTTGCCAATCTCGCCTAATCCACCTAACGGAATTACTTTCAGGTTTTGTGTTGACATTTTATAGCAAGCCTAATTGCTGAGCTTGGACAATAGTCTCGACCGTTCTTTCAGCTTGAGCTAACACTTGTGGAATTTGGAGCATGTCAGTTTCGATGATTCGCCGCAGGCTGCCTTGGTGAAGAGCCGCCGCGGGGTGATACATGGGGTAGCAAATGACATCGCTAAATTTCCGCGCCTTCCCGTGAACCTTGCTTATAGTCTCATGAGGAAAATACCTTGCCATGGAGTAACGCCCCAGGGTAACAATCACCTTGGGGCGAATTATCTCTATCTGTAGGTCAAGCCATTTGCGGCAAGTTTGTATCTCCAAAGGGAGAGGGTCACGATTTTGAGAGGGACGACATTTAATTACGTTAGCGATATAGATTTCTTCTCGCCGCAAACCAATTGAGGCTAACAGTTGGTCTAAAAATTGCCCTGCTGGCCCTACAAAAGGGCGACCCTGCTGGTCCTCGTGCCACCCCGGCGCCTCACCGATAAAAAATAAATCAGCGTCCTCAGTGCCTTCGCCAGGTACCACTTTATTACGATACTTAGCTAGCTCGCAATCCTGACAACCTGCAATCTCGTGATAAAGCTCAGTCAAAGCTGACATCTAATTTGATGATAACATCCCTAGCTTTGCCGGTCAATTAGATTGTTTTCCATTTACTGCATGAAAGTACTAACGACGTTGCTATGTTACTCCTCTTCTTCTTCGTCTTCTTCATCTTCCTCCTGTTCCCAAATAGGTTCAGTAAATTGGTCAATAAATTCAGCTGTAGCCCGCTTAGCCATTCTCTCCATCTCCTCTCCAGCTTGCTTGGCTGCACGGCCGAGTTCAGTCAAATCAACTTCAACCTCTAACATTTTAATTAGAATTTCAAGCACAGCCAAGGAGGCTTTGGGATTTGCTACTTGAGTAGCATAAGATGGCACTTCACCCAGCAAGCAAATACCTTTTATATTTCGCTCCTTAGCCATTCCCAATATCAATCCATTCAATCCAGCAATGCGAAGGTCGCCTCTAAGAACAACATTCCAGTTACTTAACTCGCTAATTAACTCGGGAGTTGTAGCTACTCCCCAAACTTTTGGTTCCTCGTTATGGCGAATGCCTGTCACAGCAGCGGCACAGCTATACAGCATTTCCACTTTGAGATTTTTTGCCACGTCCAAAACGCAGTTAACCAAATCGTATGCCTTAAGACTAGGCTGCTCTTCCCCAATAAACAACACCAAGCCTTTTTCGCCCTTATCGTCTTGCCAATAGTAAAACTTGTTCTCCGGAAAACGAGGAGCCTCAATTACATTATCTTTGACTATAACACCCACAGGCTCAAAGAACTTAACAGGCTCAATTTCCCCTATCTCCACAGCGTGTAGTTTCTCTGCCAAATACCTTGCCACCATCAAGGAAACATCGCCAATGCCGGGCCAGGAAGCAAGCATGAAGCAACTTTTAGGATGCGGCTGCTTATAAAGTTTTATGACACCTTTCATGCACCTTACCTATCCTTCGTCGCTACTGATACACGGGGGCAATATAGAGGAGGAGTTTGTAAAATTCCCTCAACCCACCTTAGCTCACGCCCTATACCAAGAAGCTCCCCTAAAACCTGATAAATATTTCCAGAAATCATAACATCTTTCACCCTCCCCACTATCTCACCATTCTCCACTTTATATCCCAGTAAGATATTACCACCAAAGTCACCAGCTAGAAGATTACCTTGGTCAGCGCCAATAAGTTGCTCCACAATTAAACCCTCCTTCACATCCTCCACCATGTCCTCAAAAGAAAGACCTCCACCACCTATAATAAGGGAACTTATAGCTGGCTTAGGGGGACTACCACCCATCCGCCTGCCGTTACCGGTGCTCTGAGTGTCAGCCGACGCCGCTGTTTGTAAGTCATACAGGAAGCTCGATACCTTCCCATCGTCGATAAGCGGTAAACGCTGGCTGGGTGTCCCCTCATCATCACAGGGATAGCTCCCTACACCATAGGCTATGGTAGCATCATCCCATAGGGTGAGCTTCTTGTCAAAAACTTGCTCTCTCAACCTATTTTTTAATGGGGAGGCTCCTTCGAGGACTGTTTTGCCATTAAAAGCCAGTGCTATAGGAGTTAACAAGGCGCTAGCCACTCCGTGAGGAGTAAAAATCACCGGCAATAACTTGGTGGACAC
>CAZQBR010000037.1:0-11895 GCA_964591975.1 uncultured Dehalococcoidales bacterium | reverse complement strand
GCAGCTTCCAGTTGGCTATCATTAGGTTCTCTAGTAGTCATAGCTTGCAACATCAGTCCCGGTGCTAAGAGAATTCGGATTGCGGTGTTTTTGATGTGGCTTGCACTAAATTTTATGATTTCATAGCTAAAAGCAGCAATGACTGGAAGAAGGGCTACGCGTGATAGGATTCGTAACCACATTGGGGGGCGACCAAGCAAAGCAAAGATTAGTATTGCAAGGATGAGGACGATAAATATAAAACTAGTGCCACAGCGAGCATGTGCGGTGGAATAATCCCTGATTGCTTCTACTTCTAAGGGGCTGCCAGCTTCATAGGCATTCACTACTTTATGCTCTGCCCCATGGTAAGCGAAAACCTTTTTAATATCAGGCATTAGCCCTATCACCTTGAGATAAGCAACGAAGATACCGATGCGGATAAAGCCTTCAGCAATGTTACTTATTACAGCAGAGCTGATGTGAGGATCGATGAGATAGCGGGTAGCAAAGAGAGGAGCGATAAAGAAGAGGGCTACAGCGAAAGCAACACTGGCAGCCACAGTTCCCCATAGAAGCGGCGTAGGTATTTCTTCTTCCTCTGCTGAAGCAATCTGAGCAGAATGAAGTAATGCTTGGATGCCCAAGACTAGGGTTTCTATGAGAACGATAACCCCTCTTATTATGGGTGTTTCTCTGAGGCGGCCCTTACAAATGCTGGGCAAGGGTTGCTTTGTTACCTCTAACTTACCATCGGGGCGGCGCACGGATATAGCCACATCGTCCTTGCCCCGCATCATCACTCCTTCGATGACTGCTTGTCCCCCGTAATAGAAAGGTTTTGCCATTAATGCCTCACTAGAGAAAAATAAGCAACAGTTCACAGAGTGAACTGTTGCTCCTGCAAAGTTATCGTGCGGAATCAGTCCTTTATCTTATATCGTTTCTTGAACCGCTCCACCCTTCCCATAGTGTCGACTATCCTTTGCTTGCCTGTGTAAAACGGATGGCACTTGCCACATATCTCCACCCTGATCTCTGGCATGGTGGAACCAACGGTGAAAGCATTGCCACAGAGGCACGTCACTTTGGCGTTATCATAATACTTAGGATGGATTTTGTCTTTCATTTATAAACACTCGCCTTCTTTTTATACTTAGTTGCTGGCTCATATTTAACATAGCCGTCCGTTAAGGCAAAGAGTGTATAATCCCTGCCTACACTTACATTGTTACCAGGGAGTATGCGAGTGCCACGTTGCCGCACCAGAATAGTTCCAGCACGAACTTGTTCCCCTCCATACCTCTTCACTCCCAAGCGCTTCGATTGGCTATCGCGCCCGCAACGTGTGCTGCCACCACCTTTCTTATGTGCCATACCTACTCCTCCGGCTTAATAATCTCATTTATTGATAGTCTGGTATAAATTTGGCGATGCCCTGTCTTCCTTTGGTATCGAATCTTAGATTTATATTTAAACACTATGACTTTGTCACCTTTGCCTTCCCCTAAAGAGGTAGCAATAACTTTGGCACCCTCGATAATTGGATTGCCTATGAGCGTATTCTCTTTATCACCAATAAATAGTACCCTGTCCAGCTTAACTGTGTCGCCTTTGGGTACATTAAGGCGCTCAACTTCTATCATCTGCTTTGGAGCAACCTTGTACTGTTTGCCACCTGTTTCAACAACAGCGTAAATCTTCTCACCCCCTAACCGAACCTAGATTGTATCAGTCCAAATTGCTGAATGTCAAACTATACGCGACCCTACACTAATTGACAATTGGATTACCTCGTGTTACGCTGAAGGAAAATCTAGTGCCTAAGCGAGGGGTGAGAAATGAACTATGGGCGTGAGTTGCTTAAGGGGAATACCGATTCTTTGCTACTTTGCTTGATTAATTCTCGACCTACATATGGTTACCAAATTGTAAAAGAGCTGGAGAAAAGGAGCGACGGGTATTTTCAATTTAAGGAGGGGACGCTTTATCCTGCTCTCCATCGCCTGGAGAAAGACAAACTCATCAAGGGCAAATGGCAAATGCTACCTAATGGGCAACAAAGACGGTATTACTATATAACTAAAAGGGGGCAGCAAGCTTTAACTACAAGACTGGCTATATGGCAGGATTTTTCAGCCGCGGTTAGAGCTATTATACAACCAGAAACAATCTAGTACTACAATGGGGAACAGTATAAGCCATTATTTAAATAGCTTTAAGGCTTGTCTTAAGATCGACTCGGCTATCAAAGACAGTGTGGCCCAAGAACTTTATACCCATTTCGAGGACAGAAGCCAGGAGCTAAAGGAGAAAGGGGTTAGCAAAGAGGAAGCAGATAAAATCGCGACACAAGCGCTTGGCCCCCCTGAATTAGTTGCCCAACAAGTCTATGAGACACATGCTCAAGGTAGTTGGCAGGAAGCATTGTTCACCGCTTTGCCTCACTTTCTCGTCGCCTTGCTCTTCGCTTCATATTATTGGCAAAACGTCTTCTGCGTATCAATCATATTGATGGCAACTGTTGGCATAGCGATTTATGGCTGGCATAAAGACAAGCCAATATGGCTCTTTCCCTGGTTAGGATATTATCTGCTACCAGTAATAGTTACAGGAATACTGTTAATTTACCTTCCTCAAGGTTGGGGTTGGGTAGTCGCAGCTCTTATCTATATACCTTTGGCTCTCGCTGTTATCATTTATATAGTGATGCAAACTGCTAGACGGGACTGGTTATATGCCTCTCTAATGTTAGCTCCCATTCCTGTAATATTCAGTTGGTTGTTATCACTAGGCGTAGGGAATGAGTTTTTTTTGACGGATATTGCATGGAGGGCAGAGCTGCAAACAAAGATTCCCTGGATAGTTATTAGTTTCCTTGCTTTAGCTGCCGCAACCATTAGCTTTATCCGTATCAAGCCACGCAGGTATAAAATTATTGCTTTACTCATTCCGCCGATTGCGATCTCAGTCTCAGTAGCTTTGGTAAACCGAGGAAACATCGATCTCTGGGGTTGGCTACTATTGCTCTCCTGCTTATTCGCTTTCGTTACTCCGAACTGGATCCAATCTAGGGAGTATAAATACCTAGAAATCAACTTTGCTTCTGACTCCACAAGGTAGATTGAGGCTGAGCATCCTTTTTGTAAGGCAGTCCTAAGTGTTCATAAGCAAGCTTGGTAGCTATTCTGCCACGAGATGTGCGCTCTAGAAAAGCCAATTGAAGAAGATACGGCTCGTAAACATCCATAATAGTATCAGCGTCCTCGCTAATGGAAGCGGCAATGGTATCTAGACCTACGGGGCCACCATCAAATTTATCAATTATTGTGTGTAGCACCCTATGGTCTATGTCATCCAAACCTACAGAATCTATCTCTAGCTTTGAAAGCCCTTTAAGAGCTGTTTCCTTAGTGACCACTCCATTTGCCATGACTTGAGCATAATCTCTTATTCGCTTTAGGAGGCGATTAGCTACTCGAGGCGTGCCCCTAGCGCGCTGAGCAATTGGAACAAGCCCATCCCTCTCTACTAGCACTTTGAGGATAGCTGCTGACCTGTCTAGAATCGTCTGTATTGCTGCCTCACTATAGAAATCAAGGTGATAAGTCACTCCAAATCTATCACGGAGCGGAGGGCTGAGTAAAGCGAGACGAGTAGTAGCCCCGATTAAAGTAAAGCGGGGTAAGTTTAACCGCAAACTTCTAGCTGCCGGCCCTTTCCCTAAAAAGATATCGAAAACAAAGTCCTCCATCGCAGGGTAGAGCTTTTCTTCTACTGTGTGGCTAAGCCTGTGAATCTCATCAATGAAAAGGACATCTCCCTCATGCAGGTTAGTAAGACTAGCTGCTAAGTCTCCAGGGCGTTCTATCGCTGGCCCGGAGCTAACTTTAATGCTAACCCCCATCTCAGCAGCAATAATATAAGCTAGGGTAGTCTTTCCCAAGCCAGGAGCCCCATAAAGAATAACATGATCTAGTGGTTCATGCCTTTTTTGGGCAGCGGAGATAGCTATTTTCAGATTATCCTTAACTTTCTCCTGGCCTATGAATCCATTAAGGCGTTTAGGGCGGAGATTAGAGTCTATAGAGCTATCTTCAATATTCGGCTTGCCTGAAACAATACGCATGCCTTTTTCTTCATTATTGGAGGGAAATAGTTTCGATGTCTGATTGTAAATCCGCAGTCTCAACCTCTTCATCAATTAACAATCGAGAAGGGATAAGCTTGCCAAGAATAACGTTCTCCTTAAGCCCACGAAGTCTATCTATTCTACCTTCGACAGCAGCATCAACAAGAACACGTCCAGTTTCTTGGAAAGAAGCAGCAGCTAACCAGTTGTCTTTACTTAAACTGGCTCTAGTTATTCCCAAAATGACAGTTTGCGCTGTTGCTGGCTCACCTCCCTCAGCTAATATCTCAGCATTCACACCTTCATAATCAAATCGATTCGCCAACGCACCAGGTAAGAGTGCTGTATCACCTGAGGAAACAATTTTTACTTTGCTTAACATCTGACGAATAATGACAGTAATGTGCTTATCATGTATGCTTACCCCCTGAGAGCGATATACCTTTTGTACTTCATCAGCTAGATATTGCTGCACCGCTTCTTTACCCATAATATGTAAAATATCATGTGGATCAATGATACCTTCACTAATTCTCTGACCCGCTTTCACCTTATCTCCTGGTTGAGCAAGCAACCGTGCACCATGTGGAATGGTATATTCTCTGTCTTCCCTTTCCTCATACTTAATGAAAATATGGTTATCCTCCTCAATGATAACTTGTCCTGCAACTCTAGCTACCGCGGGCTGTTCCTCAGCTATCGTTGGTAAAGGCGTGTCTGTCTCCTCTGGCGGGGAAAATAGAGTCGTGCCCACGCTAACTAGTTGCCCATTATTTACAGCAGGAGTTGCTCCTGGAGGAAGTGGGTATTCATCTGAATAGAATTCAGAACTAGCGATCTTGACTACAATTCCCCTATCAGTAGGGGTTACTTCTGCAGTGCCATCAATCTCAGAAATAATAGCGCTGCCCTTTGGTACTCTAGCTTCAAAAAGTTCTTCTACTCGTGGCAATCCAGTGGTAATATCAGTGCCCACCACACCTCCTGTATGGAAGGTACGTAGAGTGAGTTGAGTTCCTGGTTCACCGATGCTCTGGGCGGCAATAATTCCTACAGCGATACCAAGTTTCACTAATTGTCTCGTGGCCAAATCCCTGCCATAACAATACTGGCAGATGCCAAATTGAGAATGACAAGTAAGAGGTGCTCTCACGTACACTTGAGTAACACCAGCCTCAATAATTCGTTTGATTTTTTCTTCATCGATTTCTTCATTGCGCTCAGCGATAACTTCGTGGGTGTGTGGGTCAATGATTTTACTTGCTGCCAAGTAGCCAATAATCCGCTCACTAAATGGTGGTAAGGAGCTATCTTCAGCCCCCTTTGATATCCAAACTCCTTCGGTAGTACCACAATCCAATTCGGTTACGATAACATCTTGAGCTATGTCTACAAGACGTCTGGTGAGGTAGCCGCTATCCGATGTTCGCAAGGCGGTATCAGCTAATCCCTTGCGAGCACCATGAGTAGAAATGAAATATTCCATGGCTGATAATCCATCGCGGAAGCTTGACTTGATAGGAAAATCTATTATCCTTCCGGAGGGATCGGTCATTAGCCCTCGTATCCCTGCCATCTGCCTGATTTGAGAGATATTTCCCTTTGCTCCTGATGTAGCCATCATGTAAATTGCACCACTAGGGTCGAGTGACTGCGATAGAGCATCACTAATTTTGTCCGTGAACTCCATCCATACCTGAACTGTGTTTTCATACCTTTCATCTTCAGTGATGAGCCCACGGTTAAATTGGTCTGTAAAAAGGCTGGCTTGCTTTTCAGCCTCCCTGAGAAGATTAGCCCTAGCCGGAGGCTCTTCGATGTCATTCATGGCAATAGAGATCCCTGACCTTGTAGCATAGTGAAAACCTAATTGCTTAAGGCTGTCAAGGACAGCAGCGGTAGTTTCATTGCCTAATAAACGAATAGAATCAGATACCAGAGATCTTAAGCTAGCCTTATCCATTGCTTTATTGTAAAAACGAAGTTGCCAAGGCAAGGCATCATTGAATAAAATCCGGCCCACAGTGGTATTTCTTCTCTCCCCTCCTGAGCCAAGTGAAGGATCTCGCACTACAATTTCGGCACCAAGCTCGATGATACTGAGTTCATGAGCCAACTTAGCCTCATCAAAATTGCTGAAAACCTTCCCTTCACCCTTGGCTCCAGGCTTAGTCTTGGTAAGGTAGTAGCAACCCAGAACTATATCCAGAGTAGGTGTGGCTACAGGCTCACCACAACTTGGTAGTAGCATATTATAAGGACTAAGCATATATTCTCTAGCCTCTTTCACTGCTGCCCGGGACAACGGCACGTGAACTGCCATCTGATCACCATCAAAATCAGCATTAAAAGCAGTGCAAGCTAAGGGATGAATCTGAAAAGCGTCCCCATCGATTAACACAGGCTCAAAGGCTCGAATACTTAGGCGGTGTAATGTAGGGGCGCGGTTAAGCAACACAGGGCGTTCCTTAACTACCTCATCAAGTGCATCCCAAACCTCAGGCCTGGTGGCTTTTTCCACTTGGCGTCGAGCATTCTTTAGATTGTTGGCATAGCCCCTCTTTAGGAGCTTATGCATAATGAAAGGCTTAAATAATTCTAGGGCCACATGGCGTGGCAAGCCACATTGATGGAACTTGAGCTTAGGGCCAACAACAATAACCGAGCGACCACTATAGTCCACGCGCTTACCTAAAAGATTTTGACGAAAGCGGCCTTGTTTGCCCTTTAATACGCCCGAGAGAGATTTCAAGGCGTGATTCTGGTCAGTAGTGACTACACGTCCTCTTCGTCCGTTATCAATAAGGGCATCAACAGCTTCCTGCAACATGCGCTTCTCGTTTCGGATAATAACTTGTGGGGCACCTAGTCTCATAAGACGACGCAGACGATTATTACGATTGATAACACGCCGATAGAGGTCATTAAGGTCACTAATGACAAAGCGGCCACCATCCAATTGGACTACGGGACGAAGCGCTGGGGGTAATACAGGAAGCACAGTCAAAATCATCCATTCGGGCTTATTTCCACTAAGCTTAAGAGCTTCGGCTAATTGTAGCCGCTTACTAATCTTTTTGTAGTGTTCTCCTGAGGCGCTACGAATTTGCTCAAGAAGTTCTTGATACAATTTATCTATATCGATTTCCTTCAAGATCTCTAGAATGGCTTCAGCACCCATATCAGCTTCAAAAATATCACCATATTTATTCTTAAGTTCCCTATATTCCTCCTCGCTGAGCAGTTTAAATGGCTGAAGCTTTTCTATCTCCCCTCTTCTCCCCTTCAGCTCTTCTTCAAATTCCGCCTTTTTCTCTATAAATTTAACACGCAGTTGGTTTACCTCTTTTATCGCATCCTCATCCCCCGATTCAGCTCTAGATTGCAGCTCTCCGACTTTCCTATTCACATATTCCTCTTGCTCGGCAATCTTTTGAGCAATCTCTTCCTCAAGTTGGAGGACCCTTTTCTTCCTAGCCTCCTCATCAATGGATATAATGATATATCGGGCAAAATAGATGACGCTCTCCAAGTTTCGTGGAGATAGGCCAAGGAGAAGCCCGAGCCGACTGGGTACCAATTTAACAAACCATATATGGGTAACTGGTGCAGCCAACTCTATATGCCCCATGCGCTCCCTACGCACACTGGAATGAGCTACTTCAACCCCACATTTATCACAAACAAGACCCTTATACCTCATCTTCTTATATTTTCCACAAGCGCATTCATAATCTTTAGTTGGCCCAAAAATTCTTTCGCAGAAGAGGCCATCTCTTTCCGGTTTCAAAGTACGATAATTTATCGTCTCCGCTTTAGTCACCTCACCATGAGACCAACTCCTTATTTGCTCTGGGGAAGCAAGACTTATTCGAAGAGCGTTGATTCCATTAAATTGAGACATTGTTCTCCTTTAAAACCTTGTGTTACATCCTGGTTCTGGCCTTAATTTGACGTTCGCAAACGTATTTAACCCTTCTCTTCCCCACTGAGCATCTCGACAGCAAAACCCAAGCTACGTAGCTCCATAAACAAAACCTTAGAGGATTCTGGGACACCAAGCTGGCGAATATCTTCACCTTTAACAATAGACTCATATGCTTTAGCTCGACCCATTATATCGTCTGACTTTATTGTAAGCATTTCCTGAAGTGTGTGAGCTGCACCGTAGCCTTCTAACGCCCATACCTCCATCTCGCCAAATCTCTGACCTCCAAATTGGGCTCTCCCTCCCAAGGGCTGCTGGGTGATGAGCGAATACGGGCCAGTGGAACGAGCATGCACCTTGTCTCCAACAAGGTGAATTAGCTTCATCATATAGACATTGCCCACAGTTACTGGCTGGTCAAAGGGTTCGCCAGTTCTTCCATCTCGGAGTTCTATCTTGCCAAAAATGGGAGGATAAAGCCTTCGGTCTTTATAGGTTTTTTGTACCATTTGTTCCAAATCCCTGTCGCTTAGATTTTGAGCATTTATGCCCAGCTCTTCAAGCCACAAACAGAGCGAAGCTCTTCTAGCCACACCTTTACGCTTGTCGTCCATCACTTCTGTGGGATCAAAACCATGCTCGGAAAGCCATTCTTCAATCTTCTTTGGGTCAGCTGCTGCATTAGCCGAGCCCCCCGAGTCCAGATTAACGGCACCTGCTTTCCAAGCCATCCATACCCTAGCTAAAGCATCCTCAATGGCCATAGCATCAGCTCCATCAAAAACCGGGTTAATTGCCCTAAAACCTAGCACATGAGCTGCCCAACCTAAATGAGCCTCTAAAACCTGCCCAATATTCATACGAGATGGAACACCAAGCGGATTGAGAATAATATCCACAGGCGTTCCATCGGGCAAAAATGGCATGTCTTCTTCAGGCAATATGATTGAAACAATCCCTTTGTTACCATGCCTCCCCGACATTTTGTCTCCAACTGAAATTTTGCGTAGTTGGGCAACCCAAACTTGTACGAGCTTATTCACCCCGATAGGTAATTCATCGTGGTTCTCACGGCAGAGAATCTTGATGTTAATCACTCTTCCCCATTCTCCAGATGGTATTCTGAGGGAGCTATCCTTCACTTCGCGCGTTTTCTCGCCAAAAATGGCTCGTAGCAATCTTTCTTCCGCTGAAGGCTCAGTTTCTCCTTTGGGAGTGATCTTCCCTACCAGAATGTCCTTAGGTTTTACTTCAGCCCCGATGCGTATAATGCCTGTTTCATCAAGGGCGGAAAGGCTCTCCTCACTCACACCAGGTATATCGGCAGTGATCTCTTCAGAACCGAGCTTGGTATCGCGTGCCTCCGTTTTATACTTCTCAATGTGAATAGAGCTATAGGTATCGTCCTTAACTAGCCTTCTACTGAGAATGATAGCATCCTCAAAGTTATACCCCTGCCAGCTCATAAAGGCACAAACGACATTCTGCCCTAAGGCGAGTTTCCCATTGTCTATTGAAGAACTGTCTACCAACACCTGACCCCTTTTAACCCTATCGCCCTTGCTTACCAGAGGATGTTGATTAATACACGTCCCTTGATTAGCCCTGAGAAACTTGCTTAGCTTGTATACCTGCTCTTCACCTTCCTCATTCTGGATTACGATTTGCGAGCTGGTTACTGAATTCACTATACCATCATCAGGGGCAAATATCACTTGTCCACTATGTTTAGCTACTTCCCTCTCCATGCCCGTGGCTACCAAAGGAGCCTTGGGGCGTAATAATGGCACTGCTTGTCGTTGCATGTTACAGCCCATTAAAGCGCGATTAGCATCATCATGCTCAAGAAACGGAATAAGACAGGCAGACACGCTGAATATTTGTTTTGGTGAAACATCTATAAAGTCTACTTCATCTATTGATTCCTTAAAATATCTGCTACCTTCCTTAACTTCAATTCTCTCCTCAGTGAATTCATTTCTTCCGTTGATTGGAGCATTCGCTTGAGCAATACTATACTGTTTATCTTCATCGGCTGTTAAATAAGCGGTTTGGTTAGAGATAAAGGGAACTACCTTAATCTTTTGACTAGGGAGAGAAGATAGCTTTTGGGCAACTTGCTTTGTGATTACTGTCCCAGACTCAACCATAAGATGGCCTTTGCCATCCATCACGTCTCCTCGAGTCGTCCTCCTTAATAGTTCTTCTATGATATTAGGAACTTCCTGGATGATCCTGCGATACGGGGTTTCTATAAAGCCATGCTCATTAACCCTGGCATAAGTAGCTAGAGAACCAATTAGGCCGATGTTAGGACCTTCGGGTGTCTCTAAAGGACAAATCCTACCATAGTGGGAATGATGTACATCACGAACCTCAAATCCAGCCCGCTCTCTAGAGAGCCCCCCGGGACCCATGGCAGAAAGACGACGCTTGTGAGTTAGCTCAGCTAAGGGATTAGTTTGATCCATGAATTGAGATAGCTGAGACCTGCCAAAGAACTCCCTTATAGCAGCCACTATAGGGCGAGTGTTAATTAAAGCGGAAGGAGTTGCCGCCTCGGGACCAAGGATACTCATGCGCTCCTTAATAGCTCTCTCCAACCTTAGTAAGCCAATACGAAGTTGCTTTTGTATGAGAAAGCCTACTGCTTGGGCTCGGCGATTGCCCAAATGGTCAATGTCATCGGGAACCTCCCTGCCATTATTGATTAAAATAATACGACGAATTATTTGCACCAAGTCTTCGGGAGTTAAACCAGTGTGATCCCAGGGGATATCGAGCCCCAGTTTTTTATTAAGCTTATAGCGACCAACTTTGCCTAAGCTATAGCGCCTGGGATTAAACAAGAAGTTATTCAGCAATGTCTGGGCGCTAGCAAGGCTGGGAGCTTCACCGGAAGATAGTTTCCTGTAAATGTCGACTAAAGCACCAGCTCTGTTCTTAATTAAAGAATCTCGCTCTATGGTGGAGCGAATAAAATCATGTTCAGGCGAGTTGCCTGCATCATGAAAAAGAGCGAGTAAGTTATCGTCACTTTCGAAACCCACGGCACGCAGCAAAGTAGTGACAGATATCTTTCTTTTACCACTCAACTTGACCGAAATCACATCTCGGCTGGAGGTATCAAAATCAAGCCATGCTCCATGTTCGGCAACAAGCTTGGCAAAGGCTAGCTCTCGGCCACTCGTAGGATCCCTCGCTAAAGTGAAATAAACACCGGGAAAGCGAGTTAACTGGTTGACTATTACCCTCTCCGTCCCAGAAATAATAAAAGTACCTCTATTTGTCATTAAAGGGAAATCACTAAAGAATAATTCCTGTCGCTTGATCTCCCCCGTCTCCTTAACCACTAGTTGAACAGTAGCATAAAGAGGAGAAGAATAAGTCATGCCTCTTTCAAGGCACTCAGCAGCAGAGTGCTGGGGCTCTCGAAACTCATAATCAACAAAATGTAGTTCTAGTCCAGTATTAGTGTAATCTTGAATTGGCGAAATCTCCTCAAACAGCTCCTTGAGACCTTCTTCCTGAAACCAGCGGAAGGGATTAAGCTGAACTTGTATAAGGTCAGATATTTCTATAGCCTCAGGTAATTTAGCAAAAGATTTCTCTAACTCATGTCTAGATGTTGCAGAAACAACCATAATCCTTCCTTCTCAGAACAAAAATAATACCTTCAGGACATTCAACTAGAAGAAGTTTAGAATTGATAGGAATAGAGGAAAACCAGCGAACATAACGCAATCTGTAATTCTAACACTACTATCAAACATTGTCAACATCTTGTTGTGGCTGACCACATAGGTAACACTGGGCTGTGAATTTTAGCAAGTTCTTTTTCAATATACTCTATGGG
>CAZQBR010000036.1:0-12246 GCA_964591975.1 uncultured Dehalococcoidales bacterium | reverse complement strand
CAGGCCTACCGCAGCCAAATTCCTCACCCAAGTCATAATGGATTTCACTGCAAGGGCCACAGGGACCTGAATCACCAACCGGGCCCCAGAAGTTATCCTCCTCACCGAATCTCAATATCTTTTGAGAGGGAACACCCACTTCCTGCCAATAAGTGAAGGCCTCGTCGTCATCAAAGTAGATAGTTATCCAGAGCTGCTCCTTGGGCAGCTTCAGATACTTAGTAACGAATTCCCAGGCCCAGGAAATAGCTTCCTTCTTAAAATAATCACCCACGCTGAAATTCCCCAGCATTTCGAAGAAGGTAAGGTGCTTGCTATCACCAACTAAATCTATATCGGTAGTGCGAAAGCATTTTTGGCAGGAGGCCAATCGTGGGCTGGGAGGCACTTCTAATCCCAAGAAGTAAGGCTTAATCTGTACCATGCCAGCGCTGGTTAGTAATAAAGTGGGGTCTTTATGGGGAATCAAGGATGAGCTAGGGAGAATTTTATGGCCTTTGTCCTGGAAAAACTCCAGAAAGGCCTGCCTAATTTCGTCACCAGTCACTTTTGGTCGCCTCTTCTGTTTTGAAGGAATACCGGTTTAGCTATCAATTGATGCCTGACCTCGACTATGCTAGCATAAACCTTGCCATCGGGCAAAGAGCTTTGCTGAACGCAATAATTTCACCAGGGGTAGTATGGTGGATTGGCTTATAAAATGACGCTGACCCACTCGTGCGCTGCTACCAGGGTTGCCTCTCTTACTTTCCCGGTGCATTACCGAAGTATACCTTGGTGTGAGGCCAGGGTATTTCTATGCCTTCAGCATCAAAGGCCCTTTTCAGGCGAAGTCTCAACTCACCCATCACCGCCCATTGCTCGATAGGTTTGACATCACCCAAGATCTTGATCTCTATCCCGGAGTCGCCCAGGTTATCCACCCTGAGCACCTTAGGCGCAGTTTTAATCACCTTGCGCCATTGCTCTTCTGCAGCGAGCTCCTGGCCTACACGGTTTATTACATTTATGGCGTGGTCAAGGTCGGTATCATAGGACACCGAGACATTAAGATTAACCCTGGCGAAGTGTCTGGCATAGTTGCTGGCTATCCTAATCTCGCCATTGGGGATATGGTGGACTATCCCGTCTAGGTCACGGAGCACCGTCTTTCTTAAGTGTACCTCCTCCACCAGCCCAGCGACGTTGGCTATTCTGGCTACATCTCCGACCCTGTACTGGTTTTCTAAGATTATGAAGACGCCAGAAATAACATCCCTTATCAGGTACTGAGCGCCGAAGCCGACGGCTAGTCCAGCGATGCCGAAACCAGCCAGGATTGGGGCAATAGAAATCTTTACTTCAGATAGGATCATCAGTATGACAACTACGACGATAAATATCCGCCCTACCCCGGTCAAGACACCTATAAGCGTCTCTCTCCTTTTCTTGATTCCCTCCTTGCTTTCGCCCCTGGTTGTGACCATGGTACGGCCTACCAGGAGGGGGAGAAACTTTCTCAAAGCGAACCATAGCACAATCCCCACCACCAATATGATGAGAATGCGAATGCCAGGTTCAATCAGCCAGTTAACTACAGCGGCCCAACTAAATTGGAACATATGCCACCTCCATGCTCCGCACTTTCGGCAGAGGCTAACCGTGCATTATTTTAAACATTTATTCGGTGCGGTGTATAGTTATTGGAGACGCTGGAGTAAACCTGGCTATCAGTTTGCCCTTCCTCTCCTAAGCTACCGCAATGGTGCATTAACTCAGCGGATACTCTACCATTTATATTGTTTCAGCATATACCCTTCCTTGGCTTTAGATGTGGCAGGAGCTTGCACCTCAACACTCGTGTTCATGTTCCACTTACATGGCCTTGGACCAGAGTTTACTTCGGTAAGACTCTTCTAAGAGTAGAATGGACAAAGCTAGTGCCGAGAAATCTATAGGTAATGAGGCACGGGCATCTCAGGTTCGACAACTGCTAAGCTCGGTTACTAGAAGCTCCACGGCTAGCTGGTCGTTATATTTACCAGTTTTGATAGCCAAGTCGGCTTCCAGAAGTTTACCATATGCTTCTCTTACCTGCTCTAAGTCGTACAGTTTGGCTTGGTTAAGTGTTTTATCCAAGCTGTAACTCGATGCCAAGCCCAATTTACCTTGAAGTTGCTGGCGAGACAAGCTGCTTAGCTCTTTACTTAATGCTATTAAGCGGAATTGCCTGGTAATCATAGCTAGGATATGAGTTGGGGAAGCACCCTCCTGATACAGTTGATGCAACAATTTTTGGGCTGTCTTAGCCTGACCTTCAAGAATTGCATCCACTAAGGGGAAAATGCTAGCTTCCTGAACATGGCTTACCAGTTGTCTAACATCGTCTTCATCGATAGGGCGTTCTTGAGTATAAAGAAGCAGCTTTTGGATTTCATTATTCATTGCCCATAAATTCCCCCCGATAAGTTCAGCGAGCAAATCAATAGCCTGAAAGGTGATATTGCCCTTTTCATTGATTATTCGCTGTTGAATCCAAGTTCTCAGGCTCCTGCCTCGCAGCAAAGGGAAGGTCTTTACCTTAGCTATGGGGGAAAGCTTCTTTAAGAGTGGATTATTCCCACTTATTTTGCCGTCAACTAGTACTAACACGGTGGTTTCCGGTATTTGCTTGGTATAAGAAGCTATATCTTGCCATTCTCCTAGCTCGTTTGCAGATTTGGTAATGCTTTTGCTAGATCTCGATTTCCTTTGTCCTGGCTCAAATCGCTCTAGCAAGCCTTTAACTACAACCAAACGCTGTGGTGATAAGAAGGGGGCGATATTACAGTTGCCCCTAAGCTCATTCAGGGTTAAATGCTTACCATCTAGCTTGACAGTGTTAACCGCTAGCATTTCCGAATTGCCTAAGTCAGTTTTAATTCCCTCTAGAGTTTGAGAAAGGGAGAAATCATCCTGGCCATAAAGAATATAAAACATTTCCTGTTATTTTAGCACAGCACTAGCTTTCACTGGCGGAAGGGCAAGACCAAGAATGTGATAGGATATAGTTGTGAAGATTGCCATAATTGGGCTGCCTAAGAGTGGGAAAACAACCATCTTTAATGCCTTAACCAGAGGCAATGCTGAGGTTGCTGCTTACACCTCGTCTTTAACCCCAAATATAGGAGTGGCCAAGGTACCTGATTCGCGATTAGTAATGCTAGAGACCATATTCCACCCTAAAAAAACTGTTCCTACGGAAGTAAGCTATGTAGATATTGCAGGTTCACCAAAAACTTTTGGCACTGAGGAAGGAATAGGGGGAGAATTTTTGAACTATTTGACTACTGCTGATGCCTTGCTTCAAGTAGTTCGGCTTTTTGAAGACGAAAAACTTCCTCACTCTGAAGGGAGCATAGATTCTAAACGGGATATAGCTACTTTGGATTTAGAGCTTGCCTTTTCCGATTTAGCTATTCTCGAAAGAAGGCTTGACAGGCTGGAGGCGAGCTTAAAAGAGGCTAAAGCAGCGGAACGTGGACAGTATTTGGAAGAGCGACTTCTGTTGCAAAAAATCAAAGCGGGGTTGGAGAAGGATATACCAATAAGGCAACAAGGCCTCAGCGAGGTCGAACTTAGGGTATTATCTAATTATCAATTTCTTACGGCTAAACCCATACTAGTTGTGCTTAATATCGGAGAAGAACTATTACCACGGGCTTCCCAATTAGAAGATGAGATAAGCTCCCTTTACCCTCAATTTGCTGTGCTAGCTTTATGCGGTAAGCTAGAGATGGAGCTAACTCAGTTTAGCGATGCTGAGGCCAAGGAATTCCGTGAAGCCATGGGGCTAACTACACCAGCGCTCGACCGAGTTATCGTTTTTTCCTATCACCTCCTGGGACTAATTTCATTTTTCACCACAGCTTCCGCTGAATTAAAAGCCTGGACTATCCCCAGTGGTATGGCAGCACCAAAGGCGGCAGGGAAGGTCCATTCTGATATGGAAAAAGGATTCATCCGAGCTGAGACGATCAGCTATGCTGATTTGGAGAGGTGCGGAAATTTATGCGAGGCACGGAGAAAAGGCTTGCTTAGAACAGAAGGCAGGAATTATATCATCCAGGATGGGGATGTAATTACCTTTTTATTCAATGTTTGAATCAAGCACTACAAGCTCATTGCTTTAATCTGTGGTCTTATCTAGCCTGCTTTATCCCAAGAGAGATTTTTGTGTGGCACTGCAACCCAATTCTCTAGAGTCTGATCTTTAAGGTCACTATCTCAAAAGGCTTCACTTCCATTCTTAGCCTATTACGATTTGGTTTCAGTTCATACTCCTCTCGCTCCAGCAAATCGGAAACTGTTGCCCTTTCAATATTACGGAATAGCTCGATTTCAGCCGTGGTTTCCTCTCCTTTGGTTTCAAAGAACCTTAATACCACCTCATCGCTATCCTCAGCCTTCTTAAGGGCTGACAGGGTAAGGTTATTTGGTGAAATCTTGAGGAAGGAAAATTCTGAGGGCAAATTGCCTTTAGAATTAGTTTGAGTGCAAAGAGGTTGGTGGTGATATTCTTGGCCATGCTTATACGCTTCAGATTGCTTCCAATCGCCCTCATAATGCTGCAAGGCATATTCAAAAGTGTAATCTCTATTGAGCTCCAAAGCATCTGGAGTTGGGATTAGAGGCCCAGCATCCCCATCGGTAGAAAGGGCACCAACACTCCGCAAAAGAGTTAAGTAAACCTGGCTACCCCTTATCTCAGTTGCCGGGATACCCTTGTTCATAAAAGTTATTCCTCTCGTTCCATCGCCATAACAGAACCAGGATAGGAAATTGGGGATTCCGGCTGGTGTCCCCGTCCTTTCCAAGGATGCAAATAGCTCTGTAGGCTCAGGAACAACACCAAATTGGGTCTCACGAAAATAAACCATTCTCTCCTTAAATGTATCGAATTTAACCCTAAGCCTTATATTTGGATATCTACTATTGACTTTGGTTGTAAACTCGACCCTGGGAAGGTCCCGATAAATAGTAACCTCTTTTATAACATCTAAAACCCTGTGTTTATAAAGCTTAGTTTCAAACCTCTCGAACATTCGATAAGGCCATCTGAGACAATAATATCCCTCTTTCAGGATTATTTTCGATTTTAGCGGACCATTTTCTACCTTGAAGCTATCGGGCTTAAAAGTTCCATAATAAATCCCCTCTCCACTCTCATTTTTTATCAATTCAAAGAACATGTGCCGATGATAATACAAGTCACCAACCTCGTTCTCAATATTCAGTTCATTTCCCTTAACTAAAAGCTTTCCCTTTTTATCGAAAACTTCAATTATTCCTGTTTCAGGGTTGGCTTTTAATTTAAAGAAGGAATTTTCTATCACATTTTCCTTGCTCTCGACAGCCCCTTTCGCTTCCTTGCTTCGTTCGATGACCTTATAAATCTTATAGCCTATCGGTGGAAGGTCAACAAAAAAGCCAAGCCTTGCATGATTGATTTTTCCTTCTCTATCCCTTCCCAACCCTAAAACTTGACTTTCTACCTCCTCCTCACCATATCTGAGCTCAGGTTCCTTCTCCCAGCCTTCAAGTTCCAAATCAACCTCACACCAGTTGTGCATCCCCCAGGGGAGAGGGTTGAGAATTACAACTGCTTTGCCTTGAGTATCGATCTTGCTGGCAATAAATTTCAGCGAATCATTCAGAATTTTAGAAAGATGCTCTTCAAGGAAGGAAAATATTTTTCTAACTTCGTCATAAATTTCATCTATCCCGCATCCGGTGATGATATCGTGGAAGGCAACGAAAAGCATCTTCTCCCAGCACTCATTTAGCTTGGTACTGGGATATTCCTTACCTAATAGCCAGGCCAGAGTAGCAAACCGCTCAACTGTACTGAGCAATGCTTCACATTTCCTCGCTCCAAGGACCACCCACATTCGGCTTGAGCATACCTGAGGGAAAACTTCGACCAAATCCTTGTCATACAATTCACCCTCGTGGGGTTTAAATTTCTCCTCTTCGCTCTCCACAGCTTGGAAGAATTTGGATGGGGTGGAGAGCTTCATCTGAGAGCCACCTCGATGATTCTCATTCCATTTCATTACCGCTTCAATAACTTCCTCTTGAGGAGGCACTGATCCACTTCCTGAAGGCATGAGAATGTGGGAAGTAGTGGCATATTTGTTAAGCGCTATATAGCTTTCCTGTAACCTATCGAGGTAGAATCCAGCCCTGTACCCTAATGGCATCCAATGGGCAAGGATAGTAGTCCCATCAAGCCCCCTCCAAATAAATTCGCTCTGTATCTCCTTCGCTCCTCGTCTAAAAGCAACCCATTTGTATCCCGCTTTCTTATAAATTTGAGGGAGTTGTGCATTCATGCCAAAGCTATCGGCACACCAAGCTACAGGGACATCTACTCCAAACTTCTCCTTACAGTACTTCTTGCCAAACAAGATCTCCCTTACCAACACCTCCCCAGTGGGAAGCATAGTATCTGGCATCAAATACTGGCCGTCAACTATTTCAAGTTTTCCCTTCTGGATCATTTCCTTTATTTCTGACCAAAGCTTAGGATTCCTTTGCTCCAATACTTTCAAGGGAAAGATCTGCTCCCAGGAGAACCTGTATTCCTCGTACTTTCTCATCAATTCAACGGCCTGTTGTAGAATATCTTCGTTTATTTCAAGATAATCCTCTTTGGTGAATGCCCAAGCTACATCATAATGAGAATGAGGGACAAGGTATATTGTTTGCATCTTAACCTCCAAATATTTCTTCGATTACTCTGCTCCAGCCTTCAGGGCCAATCCCCTGAACTTTGCGCAAGTGAGGCAGATTTATGTTCTCCCAAGTATGATTCCTTTTTTGCACTAAGATAGGTATATCCACTGCGGAAAGCAGAGGTAAATCGTTTAGGCTGTCGCCAAGTCCAATAGTCTCTATTTTATCCCACATCCTATGGTATAGATTGCTTAAAATGGCTACAGCTTTACCCTTATCGTTATCTCCCATGATGTCATAAAACCGCCCACCATGGGTCCAATTGAGGCCAGCATCTTTAACCTTTTCCAAGGCCTTGCTCACCTCCTCACCTGAGAGGTCGAGCTTTACTGTTTCATCATATTCTCTTTGCTTAGCTAATTTAGCAGACTCCATATCCAAGCCAGTCTCGCTGGCTACCTCTTTAACACTCATATCGCCAAAGCCTCTAAAGTGGAAATTGCCTTCCTTTTTAACCTTATCCAGCAATTTTCTGATCTCTTCATAAGGAGTGCCCAGCTCAATAACTAATAGATTACCTATAGTAACTTTATGATACTCGAAAGAGAAGGGAAAGTAACCTTGTGGTATAAAGATAGCGCCTCCATTTTCTACTATAAAGGGATGAAACACTTTCATTTTGTGCCGATATAACTCTTGCTCTGCTCTGGTCTTTGCCGAGCAGAATATCATGGGTATGCCATTCTGCTTAAGTCGTTTAATCCCAATAAGCGATTTCTCATAGGAATAAGTTACGCTGTCAAGAAGGGTGCCATCTAAGTCAGTAAATACTATTTGTTTCATTGCAACTAAAGAGGATATGGGTGGATTATTCCTTTATTCCCCAGCAAATTTTCTTTTTCCAGTTTGACGAACTTTATCTTGCGTCACTCATATGTGTCAAACTTCCTTGGACTTTGACAATTACGGCAGTAAGGACAGTTTGCCGCTGGCAAATAGATTTGATATTATCCTTTTGAGAGAAGAAGATGTTTATTGAGAGTCCGAGGTATACAGAGAGGTTTGGTTCAGTCAGAATGAATCACGTGCAGAAGGTGGTGGCTTTAGACTCAGGGATAAAAAGCGATCTGCCTTCCCACGGTGCCATGGGGGTAATAAAAATAGATGAGGAGACGATCAAGCATTTTGAGGACAGAATGGCGATTGTCATTCCAGTCAAAGAAGAGAAGCTCAAGCTCTTTGAAGGAGTGGTTAGTGGCGTGCCACATGACTGTCTGGTAATAGTTGTCTCGAATAGCCAAATAGAAAAGGTTGACAGATTCAGGATGGAAGGTGATGCTCTAGCCCAGCTTTGTCGCTTTACCTCTCGCCAGGCTTTGATCGCTCATCAAAAGGATCCGGCTATTGCCGAAGCAGCAATGGAAGCTGGATATAATGACCTATTGGGTGAAGATGGGCTAGTGCGTAATGGTAAGAGCGAAGCTATGGTAATAGGATTGCTTATGGCCAAGGCGTCAGGAAAAGAGTATGTTGGTTTCATTGACGCTGATAATTATTTCCCTGGTGCGGTGCTGGAGTATGTGAGGAATTATGCTACTGGTTTTAGCCTAGCTCAATCTCCTTATAGCATGGTAAGAATATTATGGCATTATAAGCCCAAGATCTCAGGGGGGGTGTACTTTAAGAAATGGGGAAGGGTATCAGAGATTACCAATAAATACTTGAATAATCTGATATCTTCTAAAACAGGGTTTGAAACTGATGTGGTTAAAACGGGCAACGCTGGTGAGCATGCTATGAGTATGAAGCTGGCAGAAATTGTACCTTATGCTTCGGGATACGCTGTGGAACCTCAAGAGTTAGTATCTATATTTGAAAATTTTGGTGGCATTTTGCCCTCCAAAGAGCTTAAGGTGATGGAGCAAGGGGTAGATATATTCCAAATTGAGACCAGAAATCCTCATCTGCACGAAGAAAAAGGAGAAGAGCACCTTGATGAGATGTTGTTATTTGCAATGAGCACCATTTACCATTCATCTCTTTGCGATGAAGAATTAAAACAGGCAACTCTGACTGAATTAGTTAATCGAGGAATTCTCAAAGAGGGTGAGGAGCCCCCACCTATTCATGTTAATGCTCCGCTAAAAGAAGTCAATACTAAGAAGTTTATGAGCGCTATACAGGACGACTTCGATAGATATCAAGTGTTACATTAAACCCAGTGGCCTGTCGCGGATTTTTCCATAGCGGATTCCACTGAATGACGGGGTGCTAAGCAAAAGCTTGGAATGTAGAAAATAGAGGGTTTTTGGCGCTTCTAAGCTTCCGCCATTTCTTTCAGCAGAAGCCTCACCTTGCTTTGGGAACCAAGATTGAATTTAGCTGCCGAGGCACTGAATCCGACCTTAATTGACCATGCCGTGGTGGGCAGGACTTTGAAAATATCCTCATCGGTCCAATCATCGCCTATTGCTAATATGAAGTCCCAATCATCTCTCGAAATCCATCGCAAAGCTGCTCGCCCCTTATTTATGCCAGCATTTTTTACTTCAACTACCTTACTTCCCTCCAGGACCTGAAGGTTGAGATTACCAGTAAGGTTTAGAAGATCATTTACTAGCTCTCTTGCTCGCAGGTCACCTAGCCGTGGGTCAGCTTTCCTATAATGCCAAGCAAGGGAAAAATCTTTCTCTTCAATGAAGGAGCCTGGAGTTCTATCCACGTATAGCTCACAGATTGGGCGCATTTCCTCCTTCCAGTCGCTCTTCAAAGCTTCTACCATCCCCCATTCTTTGCCTCTTTCCTTAATCCAGGCACCATGTTCAGCTACCAATGCCATATTTAGATTGCCAAACCATTTCCCCAGAGCATCTTTGTCGCGTCCACTTATGAGCACCACTTCATTTCTAGTGTCCTCAGCGAGCTCTTCAAGCAATTCCAGAAGCTCGCCGGTTGGTATTGCTTTCTCTGGCTTTTCTGAAAATGGAATAAGCGTACCATCATAATCCAAGAACAGTAGTCTCTGATCGCCCTTTTGGAAATCGCTCACTAACTTCTTTCTCGCCTCATGGTTTAATGTTTTTGCTTCCATCTCTTCCTGAACTTCTCTGGCGCAAAGTAATTTATTCACAAACTCGTCTGCCCATCGCTTTACATTATAATGCTCAAGGCGTTCCTGCATTATCCTAATACGCCCTATCTGCTCTTCTTCTGGCATAGTTAAAGCTTGTTCTAACGCCTGGACAATTTCCTCTTCGTTATTTACATTTATTGTGACTGCCTCTCCTAGTTCCTTCGCTGCCCCAGCTGTCTCACTAAGCACTAAAACCCCTTTGCCTTCTGTCTTAGTTGCTATGTATTCTTTAGCTATAAGGTTCATTCCATCTCTAATGGGGGTAACCAAGGCAACGTCTGCCATGCTATACAAAGCAACAAGAGAATGAGAAGGTAAAGAGCGATATGAGTACCAAATGGGTGTCCAGCCAATGGACCCATACGTTCCATTGATTGCCCCTACAAGTTCATCTATCTGTTTTTTCAGCAGAGCATATTGTCCCACTCTTGTACGAGAAGGAACTACGGTTAATATTAGAACTACTTTCCCTCTATACCGTGGCTTTCTTTCCAGAAAGAGGTTAAAAGCTTCCAATCGCTGAGGAATACCTTTAGTATAATCGAGGCGGTCTATTGACAGGATTATCTTACAGTCTCCCAGTCTCCTGCGAAATTTGTTTATCTGTGTCCGCACTTTTCGACTCTGTGCGGTGCTAGAGAATTGCTCATAATCTATCCCCATGGGGAATTCATCCGTCTTAATTACGCGACTAGCGGTGGTGATTTGCCCCATAACCGCCTCATAGCCCAACAAGCGATGCACACTGTCAAGAAAGTGCCGTGTATAATCATAGGTATGAAAGCCTACTAGGTCCGCTCCTAAGAGTCCATCCAAAATTTCCTTACGCCATGGGAGCAAGCGGAATATTTCAAAAGATGGGAAGGGGATATGAAGGAAGAAACCTACTGTTGCCTTTGGTAGCCTCTCCCTTATAAGCTTTGGGAGTAGCATTAAGTGATAATCGTGTATCCAAATAATATCACTCTCTTCTGCTACTTCAACAATGGCATCAGAAAAAGCTTGGTTAACCCGCTCATAGGTTTGCCATAAATTTTTGTTATACACTGCATACTGGGTGAAATAATGAAAAAGGGGCCAGATAGTTTTATTGCAAAATCCATGGTAGTAGTCTTCAACATCGTGTTCCGGGAAAAAAACAGGGTAGCAACTTTCCGACAGTAATCTTGCTTCGATATCCTTTTCCTCTCCCGCTATCTTTTCCTGTGCAATCCCAGGCCACCCTATCCAGGTGCTGTCACGTGATTTATAGAACGCTCCCAGGCCAGTAGCTAGGCCTCCAACGCTAAGCTCAAAGTGCAATTTCCTGTTTCTTTTCTGAACACTAATAGGCAACCGATTTGAAACGACTAGCAACCGCGGCACGATGCTTCACGCTCCTTAAATAAGATACCTCATTAAATAAGGTACCTCATTTAACCAATTGTACTGCATACTTGCATTTCGCTCAACTTAAAAAGCTTGTCCAGCTATACTCGATGCCTTTACTCGCCAGCGCCTAACAGTTGACAACCTCGCGCTTTGATTGAGCTCGTCGGCCTCGAGTGCTATAATGCTTGCAAGCAAGTTTTCTCATTTGCTTTTAAATAGATGTTTCGCTTCGTTTTTCCCATTACAGAGGGTGTCTTCTGCATCTATCCGAAGTTGATAGACTTGCCCAAGGGGGGAAGTTGGTAGCACGAGGAAGGAAGAGGTCGGAGTTAGCAATAGTTGACCTAGACAATCTTCAAATTTACCGGCAGCTTGATACATCAGGGATGCTTAACCATCTGCACGAATTCCCTGAGCAATGCAAGCGAGCCTGGGAAAAGGTTTTGAAGTTTGATCTACCCAGAGAATATGCTCAAATAGATAAGGTTATTATCTTAGGCATGGGTGGCTCTGCTATTGGTGGAGAGATGGTACGCCGCCTTGCTTTGGCTGAAAGCGAAGCTCCCGTCTGGGTGTATCGAGATTACGGCTTGCCTCCATTTGTTGATGAGGACACTTTGGTTATCGCCTCAAGTTACTCTGGAAACACTGAGGAAACCCTCTCCGCCTTCACGGAATCACTCAAAACCCCGGCTAAAAAGCTTGTTCTCACTACAGGCGGTAAGCTTAAGCATCTGGCTGAGAAGGAAGGCATCCCTATTTTTGCTATAGATTACCAAGCTCCTCCAAGAGCGGCTTTCTCTCATAGTTTCATCCCCCTGGTCGGCATTTTTCAAAAACTTAGTTTGCTCAGAGACAAATCAGAGAACTTGCAAGAAGCATTACAGGTATTGAACAAGCTATCCGGGGAGCTCGTTGAAACCTCCCTTCTAGTTTCTAATTCGGCAAAGCAATTAGCTACTAAACTGTGGGGGCATGTAGCAATAATTTATGGGGCAGAGATACTCTCAGAGGTAGCTCAGCGGTGGAAGAGCCAGCTCAACGAG
>CAZQBR010000035.1:8747-12346 GCA_964591975.1 uncultured Dehalococcoidales bacterium | reverse complement strand
TCGTAAACTAGAAACGGGTGGTGAAGCCCCAGATAGCGCTACAGTCGATGGTTCGAACTTAGCTGTTGACTTACACGCCAATACAGGTATTGACCAAGTGCGGGTGATTACAGTCTACCAACTGCCTCCTAAGCCATTACCATCGGTTGGTGGCGAAGTTTACCCCACGAATAAGCTGGCTATTTTGGCTCCCTGGATTGCTTTACTTGGGGCCATCATAGCCGGAGGAACCATAGTCCTGAGGCGCCGCAGGGCTCAAAGATAGACATTGGCCAAAGCAAAGGCCAGGAAGCAGACTAAAGGCGAGTCTGCAAAGAGAGGCTTGCCTTGGTTTGTGTGGGTTGCTATCGCCTTGGGGGTCATGGCTATCGTTGCCTTTGTCCGCACCTCTCCTATTGGCGAGCCAGCTAGCTCAAGCCATTCAGGGGAGGTCAAGACTGCCATTATTGACCAGCTTTATAGCCTGCAGCCAAATGAGGATTTCATCCAGCAGACAACCGAGGAACTTGAAGTTTGTGGGTTTGAGGTAGACCTTCATCAAGGTGACGATGTCACTGTGGACTTTTATTGCCAACTGCCAAGCTATGGCTCTATAAGCTGATTATCTTTCGCGCCCACTCTGGCTTGTTAGGCAGCGAGGCGGAGACAATTAGGAGAACTTGCCTATTTACCAACGAGCCATATAGCGAAGCAAAACATGTTACTGAGCAATTGAGCGACCAACTAGCGAAGGCAAGGATTGATGAAAATCACCCCTGGGTTTTCGGCATAGGGGATGAATTCGTTACCCAGAGTATGAGAGGAGGATTTGACCGTACAGTTATCATAATGATGGGTTGCTCCTGCCTCTATCTCGAAGACCTGGCACAGGCTTTCATTGAAAAAGGTGCCTCGGCCTACCTCGCCTGGGACGCTACTGTTGACCTGGACTATGTGGATGAAGCTACCCCATATTTAATGGGGCAACTATGTATGGATAAGGTGGCTATAAGAAAGGTAGTGACGAGCACCATGAATGTCGTGGGCCCTGACCCGAAACATGAGGCGGTGCTGAAGTACTTCCCATCGCGGAATGGTGATAAAACTCTAATACAGCTAATTGAATGAGGACGAAAATTGAACCTTCGCAACAGCTTTCACCTTCAGATTAAGCAAAAGTCTACGTTGTTCAGCGTAAGTAACAAAAGCCTGTTTAGTTACCTAGCTGAACAACATAGCGTGTTGTGTTCTGCTAGCGTTTGATAATTCCTAGAGCAGCGAGTATATTCACATAAATATTCTACATGAGTTAGAGAAGCATGATGAGGCCTTACAACCCCTGTATTTCAGTGATAATTCCTGTTTACAACCAGGGGAGGACTATTCGACAATGCCTCGATTCAGTTTATGGGGCGGAATACCCTTATCTAGAGGTGATTGTAGTTGATGATTGCTCAAGTGACGAATCTGCTAACATAGCGAGCCAATTTCCCTGCCGAATAATTAGGCTTAAGGAAAATATGGGGCCTGCTTTTGCCAGGAACAGAGGAGTGGAGGAAGCCAAGGGAGAAATACTGGTCTTTGTCGATTCCGACGTATATTTGCAGGAAAATACTTTGGAAATGATAGCCAGAGAATTCGAAAGCAAACCAGACTTAAGCGCTGTTTTTGGTTCATATGGCAAGCACGTCGCCTGCTCCGGCTTTTTTTCTGTCTATAAGAACCTTGTTCACCATTATGGTCACCAGACAGCCCGCGAAGAGGCCTCCACTTTCTGGACCGGGTGTGGGGCAATAAGAAGAGCAGTCTTCAATGAAGTGGGGGGGTTTAACGAGTATTACAGGACTATCGAAGACATAGAGCTGGGGTATAGACTTTCGAAGCGGGGATACCGCATTCTTCTTAACAAGCAGATCCAGGTAACCCACTGTAAAGAATATACCTTTTTCAGTCTCATAAAGTCAGATGTTAGGGATAGAGCTATTCCTTGGACCAAACTCATGTTGAGAGAAAGGGTTTTTAGGAATGACTTGAGCACGAAGAGCAGCAATGTCCTGAGCACCATAGCAGCATTCCTCGCCTTGTTTGCCTTAATATCGATAGGTATTTTCTGGTATTCAATATACCTGTTTGCCTTCTCGTGTGTGAGCTTTCTTGCGCTAAATCTGCCCTTTTACCGGTTCATTTTTAAAGAGAGAGGCGAGCTCTTCGCCACGAAGTCCGTATTGATGAACTATCTATCTTATCTTTACAGTGGGATTGGACTCGTCATCGGCATTAGCGAGTATCTCACAGGCGCTCTGGTGAGGCGGCTGAGGTTTGCTAAAGCACGTTAAGGAGTCAACATTATAGGTTTAGCTGCTGAAGAAAATCTAACAGCACGTCTCGATTTCTGCCGCGATCACGGCCAATCGTGTAGCTATAAACCTTGGAACATCTAATCACTTTCAGGCTACTGTCTAGGCGAGAAAAGAGTACCCCAGATTTCCCCAGAACCTCCCAGGCACTCCTTTGGAGAACATACTCTGCTCCCTCGAAAAGGCCCAAGCCTACAATTGCATGCCTGATAAAAACTTTTGTGGCCGCCAGCTTGCTTGCTGGCTCAATCTTTGACTCAATGCCCAGGGTTCTTTGTCCCAGCAGGATGATTCCGGGTTGACAAGGCGGGCTGATTTTGTCAGCAAAATAGTCAATGTCGACTAGAAGCTTTCTTTCCGAGTCCCACTGGTTCACTTCTTGGAGGTATTCTGCAGATATGTTGAGTTCCGTGCCAGAGCGAATCCCTATCCTCAGGGGAAACGGTAATATCTCTCCCCGCTTGGTGATCAAAGGCGAATCCTCAGACAGCAACTTAACTTGTCCTGATTCGAGCAGTTGAAGTGCCAGGGTGCTTTTGCCACCCCCTCTTGGAGAGAGAATCAAGATTGCTTTGCCATTTTGGCTTATTCCCAGGGCATGGACCCGGTGGATATGCCGAGAGTCCAGGTATTGACTGACGATGGAAAGGATTGATAGATAACTAATCTCCCGTCTTAAATCAGGGTTTGGGGAGAAAATTTGACAGTTTTTTGTTTTGGGATCGAAGATTTCCAGAGCCTGGCCAGAGTAGTCAATAAAGATACCTTCCTTTCCACGGTAGCAGACGTTCCGCGGAGTGTAGATAGAAGCTGGCAAATCAGGAAGAGACTCGTACGGAGGGCTCATATCAAACACTTCGATAGTTACCTGGGGTGTATCGGCCGCTACTTGAAAATAGGAGAATTCTCGCCGAATCTTTTTTACTACTTCCTCGTCTGCACTTTGCAGCCGGAGGTCTAAGCCATAAAAGTGAAAGTTAACCGAGGTATCCCTCTCAGACATCTCTTGCTTCCAGTAAACTTATTTTCCCAATATCAAGGCAGTTGCCACACACTCCACCATAGTAATGGACTACGATTATTGCTTTTGTTCTAATAGTTACTTTTCTCTTAACATCTTCGAGATCCATATCTAAAGTCTGGGGATTGCTCTCTATAAAAACAGGTGTAGCACCTGCTAAACAAATGGCGTCTCTGACAACACTACAAGTAAAACAAGGAACCATAACCTGTTTCCCCCTGACATCTATTGCTTTTAATCCT
>CAZQBR010000035.1:0-8647 GCA_964591975.1 uncultured Dehalococcoidales bacterium | reverse complement strand
TCAAAAATTTGTTCAAGTGGATTTTCTTTGCTCACACACCATTATTTCCGGCTACACAATTCCTCAATAGATTCCCACAAGATAGGGTAGTCATGTAAGAAATATGTTTCAAGCGATGTGCTCTCTGTATAAGGCCAAATCCCGTAGTGGGATTCATACTTCTGGACTAGATCTCGCTTATCCACGCAGATGATATTATGATCAAAGTAGAGTTTAGCTTGGGCAACCAAATTTCGCACATCCCAGAGCAAAAGGTACTGGTTGCAAAGAAATCGTATTTCATGTTTATTAATTTGCATCATCAGGTATCGCTGCATATAGGATGACGGGGGCTCAGATAATCCAAATGAAGGATTGCTGTTCTTGATTGGATAATATTCCCAGGGATAGCAATAGTAGAGGTATATCTTTAGAATATTGGCTGTTGTCAAAACTAAACTGGGATCCTTGTCCATTAGTTTTAACCCGTTTTCCATATCCTCTTCATTGGGGTCTATGACAAGGTATCTCCTGGGAGAGAAACTGGGACAGAATAAGGAATGGATCTCCGATGTCCCTATTTCGCCATCAAGTTTGTCGGGGATTATTTTACCCAAGTTATCACCTAGAATAAGGCATTGCTTATAAACCCATCTCTCAAGATCAGCATATCTACCAACAAAAAATCTGGAAAAAGCCTGGCGAATTCTCCTCAATTCCTCACATTCAGGATCATGAGATATAAGGAGTTCGAGTATTTCGCTCTTTTTTAGATTCAGCCGATTGATTTTCCCGGTCAAGTAATGATATAGCATTGATATCTCAAGTAATACGTTGACAGAGCCCTTGACGTTATTTGACCTGAACCCCATGGGGAGGAAAAAAAACATCAGCATGGAAATCTCATAAAGGATATCGTCTTTTGTTAACTTGGGTTCCGGTAAGTTAATTTCGCTGCCGCGCAAAGGCATGAATTTTCCATCAGAGATATATCTATAATTCCTATATGAATACCATCTCACCATGTCGGAAAGATTGTAGACCTCTACTTCTCCCAAAACCGGGAACCACTTTCTGAATTTCCTGTACACCTTGCTAAGTTCATAAACTAATTGTCTCTCCTCAGAAGGATCATCGAGTTGGTCAATCAGCATGGTTAGATCAATGTCGCTGCGTCCGAACACTATGTCATTCTTAGCCAAACCTCTTCTGATATACACGCCCCTGACATGGTTAAATTTTGCAAATTCCTTTGCAGCCCAGCCAGCAACGATTTTGTAGGATTTAGTCCCAAGCCAATTTATTCCAGCGCTCATTTTCCCCCATCAAAAAGATAGTGAATTTGCGCAGATGACGGCGTTAGAAAAAGGCATGCGTTCTTACTTATTAGATAAACCCTTGCTTTTTATGCACAGACGACTTACTTCGGGACAGGGATTTTGCCAGAGTTTGATACTTTCCTTGAATGGTCCTCAGCAAATCTGTATTTATTTTCACTTCTACGTCATTGTGGTAACGGAAGTAAATGACTTCAGCTTTTTTAAGCAAATCTATGGCCTCAGCGAGCTTATTTTCTTCGATATATATTTGTGCCAGACTAAGACTCGCTTGTAATGCCTCCACCGGTCTAGACAATGATCGGATTGCCTCCTCAAACTCCTTAGCAGCCTCTTGTCGCATACCCCATCCATAATGGGTGCATCCCAAAAACCAAAGAGCACGGGAGTCATTGGGGCTTATCGATATTTGTTTCTTAAGAAGTTCTTCGTATCTTCTTTCTTTCTCGCCATGTTTCGTTTTAGTCCATATTGGATAATGATGTATTGTTACCTCAGCCATTTCACATCGGCCATTCGATCTTCTGATAGAGTTGGTAACATTTTCGTGCACTAAACCCTCGTAGTAAATCTCAGGTATATTTCTAAAGAAACTGAGCTTGTAATCTACCAACTTCCTCCCCTCCCCTAAGTAAGTATGCCAGGGCAAAAAATAGCCTACGCATTTCCCAATCGCAGCCAATTTTGTAAGCTTTGGTGTGTCGTCCTTTTCGATTCGTTCATCAGCATCGAGCACTAAAATCCAGTCCTCAGAGGCAGCTCTTAGGGATAGATTTCTTACCATACTAAAATCGTCACCGAGTTCCTGCTGAATAACTTTGGCACCAAGAGCCTTGATTATTTGTATCGTCTTATCCGTTGACCCCGTGTCCACAACGACAATTTCATCGACTATATCACGCACACTTTTAATACAGTCCCGTATGGTCATTTCTTCATCCTTCACCACCATGCAAAGGCTGATCATTCGGTCTCCCTCACAGTCCTGATATCAGGGAAGTCATTAATTGGTTGACCAATTTAGCACTCCTTGTCCCTAGTGATGCAAGAGCTTCTTGCTCTTCTCTTTAAGCAGAAACTTGGCAAAGTAGAAAAACTCCTGGCCGAAGGCAAAAGCGGTATGGCAGGAAGCATCACACATAGAACAGATATGCTTTCTGGCTCTTTTCCTTAGCTTCTCTGCCTCATCCAGAAACCAAATTTTGCCAATAGGGGCATCATATACATTGCCATAAACCAAAAATTCAATTCCGCCTTTCTTTCGAATTTATATCAGTGCCTGTTTTCGCCTAAGCAAGCTTAGAAATCGTTTAAGCTGCCCAGAGCTCACCTTTCCCCGAATAAGAAATCTCGTCCTTTAAGATAATCTCCCATGACTTCATTCGTAAGTATGGTTAAACTCCTTAAAATATGCGTTTGGCTACCTTGTTCAGTATTATCCGCAGCCTAAGCGGCGGCTTAGGTCTCATTAAAGTCGCCACTAGGAATACAATATAGGATAATAAAAGCCTCCTCAGCTTGGCCAACTTGTCGGGAAAGGTGCTCTCTGTGCCCTTGGTAGCAAACAGCATTCTATCAACTACCCTTACCCTGCTAAATAAATTCGATTTGAGTATATAGTTCCTTATGACCTTAGAAGGTCCCTGGAAGAATCTATCATGAAGAGCAATAACCCCTCCCGTAGTGAGCCAAGGTTCCCAGAGCACGAAGTCCTTTTTGACGCTTTCATAATCATGGGCACCATCAATAAATAGCAAGCTAACAGGGTGATGCCATTGCTTTATAGCCTCTTCCGACTTCATAATTAGCGAAATGACAATGTTATCAACCCCCAGCTTCTTGATGTTCTCCCTGAATACTCCCTCCGTGCCGGAGAGGTGAGGGTCAATAGCGTAAACCTTATTCCCCTTCCCACTCCTTTCAGCACCGTTGGCCAGGTATACCGTTGACCTGCCCTTCCAGCTGCCAATTTCAACTATCGCCCCTGGCTGGCTAGCTTTAGCCAGTGAGTATAAACACTTTGCCTCTCTATCAGAAACAGAGTGCCTCAGCCCTAGATCAAGTTCTTGCTCATCAATATCAATTCGCCAAGTCTTCATCACAGCTCTTGCCTCAATATATCACTTTCACAGTTTAGCTTGTCACTCATCAGAATCCTTCCCTGGAGATGAGCTTTTAGGCTGGCCTACCTGCTTCCACATCTGTTCCAGTATCCTTATCGCTTCCCTGCGCATCAATAGCATCTAAAACTATTTCCGTAACAGCTCTTTGCCTTTCTCTTTCAGCAGAAATCTGGCGAAGTAGAAGAATTCCTGACCCAGGGAAAAGGATAAGTCGCATGCTGTAGTACAGCCAGGGCAGTAATTACTTTTAACTCGTTCTCTCATCATCTTTGCCTTGGCTGAATACCATATCTTGTCGATAGGGACGTCGCGCACGTTGCCATATACCAGTGATTGCTCCGTCTCACATACGAGCAATGTCCCATCTGCATGTAGAGACACATTGTGGTAAAGCAATGCACAGGGAAACCTTCTTCTTTCACCCTGAAGTACACGAAAGTAGTCCTGCCAGAAGGCAGCCCACATTGGTGTTAAGTCATATTGCGGGCTACCCAGAAAAAGCTTTATCCCTTCCATTTGCTCAGGGGTCATCCTCAGTTGCTGTTTGTCATTATCGCTGAGGGAGTCATATATGTGAACGGGGAAGAATTGTATTGGCAACTCCATTTCTTGGGCGAATTTAGCTAATAAGGGTAGTTCATCAATGTTCAAAGGTTGTACTACGCAGTTAAGGTGTATGCTGAAAGGTAGCTGCATCCTGAGTTCCTTCAGCAGCCGAATAGTCTCGGTTACTCTTTCAAAGGCATGGGGAACTCCTCTTATCTTTTCGTGGGTAGTCCCATATCCGTCAAGAGAAATACACACCGTGAATTCAGCAGCCCTGCTGTGGCTCAGGCTGGAGATGTCCTTTACTTGCTGCGTCACCCGAGATGGCTCCAGACCATTGGTATTTATGGCGAGCCTTTCAATTTTCGGCCTGGAATCCAAGATGACCTCGGCAATCTCAGCCAGGTCTTCTCTCAGCGTTGGTTCGCCACCGGTAAGAATGACACTATCAAGTGAATCAAGAAGCGGGCTGCTAAGAACCTCTCTGATTTCACTTGGGGTCAGCTCTTTCACGCTCTTCCCTGTTCTCCAGATTGGACACATGATACATCTTGCATTGCATGTGCTTGTTACCCTGAGACCTAGACGACTGGGTTTAGGCGTATGAAGAGGGCCCGCCATATGATATCCTAACCCTTTGCCAATGAAAGAGGGCAGTCTGACTATGTTTTGCTTTATCATTTGACTTGCCCTTCCAGCTTTATCCCTATCTCTATTCCTCATTTCGAATGAAGCCACTTCTGCTTATATCCTTGTGCCGAGTAAGGTTCGGTACGCGATCTTGGGGAACTTTTTGGGGTGTCTTTTGAGAAGCTGAATCCCTCTTCTGAGGCGGTATACTCGCTCTCTATACTCTGTCTTCTTCAGAAAATGCTCGTACTCCCTGGCAAACTCCTCATCGCTCATAGCTGACAGGTTATTTCCAATGGTTAGATGCGTGTGTAACTTGTAGAAATTGCTCATATCATAGTGAAGCCCCTTTTCGCTGGCGTGAAGCCAGTACGGGGTTCCCGGGTAAGGTGTAGCTACACACACAAATGCCCTGGTTGGCTTTATCTCCTCATATAGTTCTACTGTGGCGTGAACGTCTTCAGCAGTCTCTGTCGGATTGCCAATCATGAAGCTGGCATAAGTCATTAACCTTGACCTGTTTAGTAGCTTGAAGGCAGCAATGGTCTGCTCTCTAGTTATGCCCTTATTTATGATTTCCAATATCCTGGGGCTTCCGCTTTCTACCCCCAGGACAAGCTCGCATGTTCCAATCTCCTGTAACGAATCAATAATCTCCTGGTCCAGTGTATCTATTCTGGCGTTTATCAAGAACAGCAGGTCTTTTAGTCCAGCATCCTTAACCTTGTGGCAGAACTCCAGCACCTTTTTCTTTGAGACAGTGAAAGCCTCATCACAGAAGCGAAAGACCTTGACCCCTAAACTGTTTAGGCAACTCAGTTCAGCAAGCACATTGTCTGGGGATCGAAATCTGAGTTTGCCGCCTCCAAGCTTGTTGGCGGCGCACATTCCACAATGCCAGGGACAGCCGATACTGGTATAGATCCACTGTCCGTAGTAGTAGTCATCAAGGTTGCCCAGAGACCTATCGGCGAAAGGGATTTCGTCAAGGTTCATTAGGAGGGGTCGGGGGGAGGATAAATTTACTGAGCCGTTTTGGCGATATGCAAGGCCAGGTATTCGAGACAGGTCTAGGCTCGACCCTTTTAACCCCTCTACCAAGTCTAGCAGGGTGTACCAGCCATCTCCAATTACGCAAACGTCAGCGCTGGGGATTTGCTCTAAGGTGTCTTGGGGCAAGAGAGTGGCATGGGGGCCTCCCAGAACAATCCAGGTATCGGGCTTACTCTGCTTAATGTTGTCGCATAGAATCTTTACGCCGGTCATGAACATGGTGTAACATCCGATGCCGACCAAATCCGGCTCGGTCTCCATGACCTTTGCCAGCAGTTCCTGCCAGACAGGCGAATTGGGGTCCTGGTAGACCTTCTCGAAGATATTGATGCTCCTGGCGCTTCGTATCCGGGCTGTCTCAAAGCGTGAGAGGAATCTTTGAATCGGCCTTTCTTCGACAGGTTTTGTGCGCATTGTATCGCCATCAACAAGCCTTATCTGGAGACCATGGCAGTTTTTCTTCAGCACAGCGGATAGACTGGCATACGCCAAGTGGTAGGCTGGCAGCCCTACATTGAAAAGCGAGTCATAGGGAACACGAACAAAGGTGATGTTCATTCTCTAGCCCCTGGCTTTCTACCAATAGTTAATCGTAGGAACTGGTTGACTTGCTTGGGCGATGGCAGTCCTCGTTCACGTAAAAAGCTCTGCATGTAGCGGAGGTTCAATACGACTGAAGATTGAATCTGGTATTTCCAGTCTTCAACTTCCTGCTTTGACAAATAGAGGGTATCCATTAGAGGATAATCCGAGTGGACATAGTCATCGATTCCCAGTTCCCTTTTTACTAAACCTAGATTCTGGCATTCCTCATAGAGAGGCGTTCCTCTCCATGGCCTCAACTGCTTTAGGAAAAAGGAAGGTGCTGGCGTCTCCTTCAGAAAGTCTTTGATCCTAAGTAAAGTTTCATTGCTGTCCCAGGGAAAGCCAACATGGAATACTGGTACTGGGGCTATCCTGGCTTTCTTCAGGTTTTCGATGGCTGTCTTCATCTGTTGGGGCGGAGTGACTGCCCTCACCTGCCCGCGGGTTTCACTATCCAGGGTGAGGACGACTAACATTATGGCGTCACAGCCAGCTCTCTTTAACTTTGCAAGGGTCTCAGGATTACATTGCCATTCCTTGGCATCTATCCTCCAGGAGAGCTTGAGTTTTCTGGCAAGCAATTGTTCACAAAACTCCTCCATCCATTTGTGGGTGGCTGGCATGGACACATCTATAAACATGACATCTCTGAGGCTAGGGGAGATGGTCTCCAATTCTGACACCACGTCCTGGACCTTTCTTCTTCTCAGCCCCGTCCTGTGATACAGGCAAAATGGATGCGTCATAGGGCAGCCTCTGCCCGATGTAACCGCTGCTGATTTGTACCTTCTTAACGGCACCTCTTTTAACACTTCCGAACAAGAAGGAAGATGCTCCAGACTAGGTAAGAAGGGCATCCGTCCAGTGTCCACCAACTCTTCGCCTTTTCTGAAAATCACACCAGGGGAATCTGGCTCTTGATTTCCTTCCCATTTGGAGAGCAACTTGTCCAGGGCTATCTCCCTCTCCCACAGCCTCACTGCGGCATCTATGAAATCAAATCTTTGCATCGCCTCCATCTCAAGCTCATCATGGGCATCGTTGAGGACCATTATAGTCTTCTTCCCAGCCTCCTTTGCCTTTCTAAGATATTGGATGTCTTCATAGAAGCTGTGGAGTATACACACCCATACCACCACTACGTCATAACCTTCAAAGGAAACATCCGACGTCTCCGCGTCTAGGGCATCTGCAGCCTTCCCTTTTTCACAGAGATAGGCTGCTGCCAAAAATATGCCGCTTGGCAGGAAATCGGTGGGAACAAGCCCTATGCCATATTCTTCCCTCGATACGTACATGCCGTTCCAGTGCTTTGGCGGATTTAGTAGCAGTGTCTTCATAATTACCCCCTTATTATTTCTGCCGCGGAGCGGAATTCGGGATATTCACCTGCCTGCATATGTCCTCCAATATTCTTAGCGTTTCCCTGCCATCTTTTCCAGTGACCGGGGGTTCCATGTTACTTGTCACGCTTTCTATAAATTTCCGAATAAGCACACGATGCCCGATCTCATACCATCTTCGGCTGGAGGCTACCCGTAATAGGCTAGATACAGCCCCGGTTGCTAGCTGCAAGCCCGATTTTAGTTCATCAAATAGCAAGTCAGGAATCCTGTATGTCCCTGATTTATTTTGAATCATGCTCATGGCAAAGTTATTCAAGTGAAGGACTCTCTTGGTTCCGAAGATATCCATAGTCAGGGAAGGTCTGGGTGAATTGCAGGATATAGTGAAAGCACCTAAGCCATTCTCAGCCTCCAACATCACCTTCAATTCGTCTGCAATTACCCAGGGGAAGTCACTGTGCTTCATAGCGATTGCCCGGGCAGAATTGATGGTGCCCAGGAATGCCGATGCCAGGTATATTGCGTGGGGAGCAAACTCACCAAATATACCTCCTGGCAGACTGTGACACCAGTGCTCTTCTTTGCTGATAGCCCCGTCTCCTCTGGCAAGTATGTTAACCTCCACACTTGTTAAGTCTCCGATAGCGCCAGAATCCACGAGGCGTCTTGCTTTCTGGACTACCGGGGTGAATAAGAGATTGTGAATCACACAGAGCTTGACCTCATTTCTGCGCGAGACGGAGACCATCTTGTCGGCTTCGCTTACGCTGAAAGCCATCGGCTTTTCCACCAGGACATGTAAACCAGCCTCCATTGCCTCCAGACACACCTGGAAATGCGTTTGCGGCGGTGAGCAGATGTCAACAAAATCCAAGTTCTCCGTTCGCAGCATCTGAGAAATGTCTCCGTAAGTCCTGGGGATACCGAAGCGCCTGGCTGTTTCCAGAGCTGCCTGCTCCCTTTGGTCACATGCTGCGACTATCCGAATCCCTTTTAGATTTCGAAAGGCAGGCATGTGGTATATAGATACCACCCCGCCACATCCAAC
>CAZQBR010000034.1:0-12861 GCA_964591975.1 uncultured Dehalococcoidales bacterium | reverse complement strand
GAGATGTAAGAAAGACCGCACCCGGTTTAGCTTTTATTTTGGAGGGGTGACCGAGTGGCTTATGGTGACGGTCTTGAAAACCGTTTTCGCTTCTAGCGAACGTGGGTTCGAATCCCACCCCCTCCGCCAAATTGAAAGGAGGTAGTATGAAGATTCATGAGTACCAGGCTAAAGCGCTTTTGGCGCAATTTGGCATCCCTATTCCCGATGGAAGAGAGGCATCCACTCCTAGCGAAGCTAAGAAAATAGCTAATGAGCTTGGAGGCAAGGTGGTGATTAAAGCTCAGGTCTATGCTGGTGGAAGAGGTAAGGCAGGTGGCATAAAGATGGCCAGTACCCCTGAAGAAGCAGAAATGGCGGCAAGCGAGCTAATTGGAACTAAACTGGTGACTCATCAAACTGAACCAGAAGGGGTGTCAGTGGGCAAGGTTCTGGTAGAGGAAGCAAACGAGGTGGAGCGCGAACTCTATCTCAGTGTTCTTGTTGATGGAGCAAGTAGATTGCCACTTATGGTGGCAAGTGAAGCCGGTGGCATGGAAATTGAGCAGGTAGCCCAAGCCACCCCAGAGAAGATATTCAAAACTCATATTGACCCTGCTGTTGGGTTTCAACCTTATCAAGGCCGTAAACTAGCTTACGGGATGGGAATGGTAGGAAACCAAGTGAGAGAAGTTACTAGATTGATGACCCAGCTTTATAACCTCTTTATGGCTAAGGATTGCTCTTTAGCCGAGATCAATCCTCTAGCTGTCACAGTGGATGGAAAATTAGTAGCTCTCGATGCCAAGATGAACTTTGATGATAATGCCATTTTCCGGCACAAAGACGTTGCGGAGCTAGAGGATAAGGAGCAAGAAGAGCCATTAGAAGTTCAGGCTGCTAATTGGGGAATCAAGAATTACGTCAAGATGGACGGCAACATTGGCTGCATGGTTAATGGCGCTGGATTAGCTATGGCAGCGAACGATCTTATCCAATATTGTGGTGGTAGCGCAGCAAATTTCCTCGATATTGGCACTCTTAATACCACTGACCGCGTAGTCAATTCGTTTAAGATGTTCACCTCTGACCCCAGAATCAAAGCAGTTCTAGTAAATATATTTGGTGGGATGGCCAGGGTGGATGTTATTGCCAGAGGTATAGTCGAAGCCCATGAGCAAATGGACATCCGCTTTCCTGTAGTTATTAGATTGGCGGGGACAAACGTTGAAGAAGGCAAACGCATATTGGCTGAATCTGAGATAAGTTTTATTGAAGCAAAGGACTTTTACGATGTAGCTTATAAAGCAGTTGAAGCTGCGAAAGGGGGCAAAAAATGAGCATTCTCGTCTCTGAAAATACAAAGCTTTTAGTTCAAGGAATTACTGGAGGTGAAGGCAGCTTTCACGCTCAACGCTGCATGGAGTACGGCACCAAGGTAGTGGCTGGAGTTACACCAGGAAAGGGAGGCACTCAACATTTAGGGGTGCCTGTGTTTGACTCTGTGGAGAAAGCTGTAGCGAATACCGGAGCTAATGTGAGCATTATCTTCGTGCCCCCTGCGTTCGCTGCAGATGCCGTTTTAGAGGCAGTTGATGCCAGTGTGCCCCTAGTCGTGTGTATCACGGAGGGCATACCAGTTCTGGATATGGTGAAAGTGCATAGTTATCTTAAAGGGAAATCTACTCGGCTTATCGGCCCTAATTGCCCTGGAGTCATCTCCCCAGGTAAATGTAAGGTCGGTCTTATGGTTGCAGAAATCCACCTTCCTGGCAATGTAGGTGTTATTTCCCGCAGTGGCACTCTAACCTATGATGTTGTAGCTCAGCTTACTGGCCTAGGAATTGGACAATCTACCTGTGTTGGCATTGGTGGCGATGCCTTGCCTGGCAGCACATTTGTTGACATCCTGAGATTATTTGAGCAAGACAAGGATACTAAAGCTGTGGTTCTCATTGGTGAAATTGGCGGGACTTTGGAGCAAGAGGCCGCTGAATTTATCAGAAATGAGATGACTAAACCTGTGGTCGCTTTTATAGCGGGTAACACTGCCCCGCCGGGGAAAAGAATGGGGCACGCCGGGGCCATTATTACCGGCACTGCTGGCAAAGCTTCGGAAAAAATAAAGGCTTTGTCTGAAGCTGGGGTCACTATAGCTCCAAACCCGGCCGAAATCGGTCTCACCACCAAAAAGGTGATAGGGGAGACTTGAAGGAGCAATTAGACTTCAACAGTCAACAATCGGTATTAGATTAGCGACTGATGACTAAAAACTGAGGCTGAAAACTGAAATGAATCGCTATCCTCTTGTGGAGGAAATCTTTATCACTCTAACTGCTCCTGAGCTTTTTGAGCTAATTAAGGACAACTCTTATAGCTTCTTTCTGGATAGCGGCATGGATCCCCAGAAGCTGGGACGCTATTCTTTTATTGGCAGCAATCCCTTTCTCGTAATGAGCAGCCGAGGTAGTGAGATTACCTTAGTTCGCGGAGACGAGGAGGAAATCCAGCATGGTAACCCCTTCGATATTTTGAATAAATTGCTAAAGATGTATAACTTAGGTCATTGCTCGGCACCTGTTCCCTTCCCTGGTGGGGCAGTTGGCTATCTCAGCTACGACCTGTGCCATTTTACCGAGCGCTTGCCATCCACAGCTATAGATGACCTCAAGCTTCCTGAGAGCTATTTTGCTTTCTATGATGTTGTCCTTGCCTTTGACCATCTGGAAGGGAGAGTTTACCTTATTGCCACAGGTTTTCCCGAGTTAGAGGAGAGTCGAAGGTTGAAGCGAGCGAAAGCTCGCCTCGAGGAAATGAAAGACTGGCTTCATCTGATAGCTGGCAGCTTTCAGCTAACAGCTAACAGTCAACTTGTTCCTGAAAATGGAGAGATTGCGATTAGATCCAACTTTACCCCAGAGGAATATATTAAAGCTGTGGATAGAGTGAGGCAGTATATTGCTGCCGGGGATGTTTTCCAGGTCAATCTTTCCCAGAGGTTTGAGGCTGATTTGACAGTTCCCCCCTATGAGCTTTATAGGCGGTTAAGGCAGGTTAATCCAGCCCCCTTCGCCAGTTATCTTAACTTTAATGGGGTGACCGTTGTTAGCGCCTCTCCAGAAAGGTTCCTCAAGGTTCGAGGTGACTCGGTGGAAACACGACCAGTAAAAGGGACAAGGCCACGAGGCCATGACCCGATTGAAGATGCGGCGCTGGCTCAAGAACTGGTTCATAGCATAAAAGATCGAGCTGAGAACGTAATGATTGTTGACTTAGAAAGAAACGATTTGGGGCGAGTTTGCCGCTACGGCACAGTAAAAGTTACTGAATTGGCTATCCTGGAGACTTTCCCCACAGTATTTCATCTTACCTCTACTGTTATTGGCAGGTTATGCCAGAGCAAGGATGTAGTTGGCCTGCTTAAAGCTACTTTCCCTGGTGGCTCTATTACTGGTGCTCCCAAAGTGCGGGCTATGGAGATCATTGATGAACTAGAGCCAACCAAAAGAAACGCCTATACTGGCTCTATAGGTTATCTGAGTTTTACTGGCGACCTCGACATAAACATTGTTATCCGCACTTTTTTGATTAAAGAAGGCAAAGCTTACTTTCAAGTTGGTGGTGGCATTATTTACGATTCCGATCCAGAAGCTGAGTACCTGGAGACTATGGACAAAGCCAAGGCTTTAATTCAAGCCCTAAAGCTAGGGCCGGTTGTCGTTGCGAACGGAGTGAAGCAATCTCAAGCGAAATGATACTGATAATTGATAATTATGATTCCTTCGTTTACAACCTGGCTCAATATCTGGGGGAGCTGCACTGGGAGCCGAGGGTGTATCGCAATGACCAGATCACTCTGGCTGAGATTGAAGAGCTAAGCCCCAGCCATATTGTCATCTCCCCGGGACCGTGTACCCCCTTGGAAGCTGGCATTTCCAACGATGTGGTGCGACATTTTGGTGGAAAAATTCCCATACTGGGAGTATGCCTGGGGCATCAATGCATTGGCCATGTCTACGGGGGTAGAGTTGGCCGAGGTTCACCATTCCATGGCAAGACCTCCCTAATCTACCATGACGGCGAAGCTGTCTATCAAGGTTTACCTAATCCCTTCCCAGCAACTCGCTACCATTCTTTGATTGTCGAACCCGAGGCTTTTCCTTCCTGCCTGAAAGTCACGGCGAAAACACCTGATGGGACAATTATGGGGGTAAGGCATAAGAATTATGTAGTGGAAGGGGTTCAATTCCATCCCGAATCTATTCTCACCGAGGTGGGACATGATCTCCTGACTAACTTTCTCCACTTTACTCAGCCAGTTTGCGTTTAAGGGATATTTAATAGACGTGAAGCGAAGTAATTGCAAGCCCAATCCCCCCTTTGAATCCCCAATGTCCTTGCGGGATACAGCCGAAGCAACCTCCTCTCCCTTGGGGGGAGAGGATTAAAGTGAGGGTGAAATCATGTCCGAAATTATTTATCTTAATGGTCACCTCGTTCCCCACTCTGAGGCTAGGCTATCCCCCTTCGACCATGGTTTTCTCTATGGCTATGGGCTATTTGAGACTATGCGGGCTTATAGCGGGCATATATTTCGCCTTGACCATCACCTGAATCGCCTTCGCCGCTCCGCCGAGAGCCTTGGTCTGGCAGACAAGATAGCTGATATTGACCTAGGGACTGCTTGTCTGGAAACTTTAAGGGCTAACGAATTAAAGGATGCCCGCCTGAGGCTCACCATTTCAGCCGGGGAAGGCGATATGACCCCCGGCCCCAGCACCTGCTCTACGCCCACTGTTTTGGTCACTGCCAAAACTTTTGTTCCCTTGTCACCCAAAAGATACGAACAAGGTTTCAAAGCGGTACTATCCTCCCTACATCGCGATAGCCAATCTCCTCTATCCCGATTAAAGTCCACTTGCTATCTGAACAATATCCTAGCCAGAATGGAAGCCAAGACGGCTGGGTGTAATGAAGCTATCATGCTTAATGAGCGGGGTTACCTGGCTGAAGGCAGCATCAGCAACATTTTCCTGGTGAGTAAACGAATATTGATTACTCCTTCCTTAAAAAGTGGCGTCTTGCCCGGGATTACCAGGGAAGCAGTTCTGGAGATAGCTCGAGCTTGGAATATTACAACAGCAGAAAGACAAGTAGAGCTAAAGGAACTAACTGAAGCCGAGGAAGCCTTCGTTACCAATTCAGTGCTGGAGCTTATGCCCTTAACTTGGTTTGCAGGCAAGGCCATCGGTTTGGGCAAATCAGGTCAGCTAACCAAAAAGCTAATGGCTGCCTATAAGGAACTCATAAATGAGACCATAGGCGGAATGGCTTAAGAGATTCGCATGGCAAACAACAATAAACGCATTCTATATCGAGAGGTTTAGCGTTTCTCTCAGATGGTTCTACGCTGTTTTGTGCGAAGAATGTTCAAAAGGTGCTGGAGAGGAGACGAGATAATGGTTTGTTGAAAGACACCCGCTGTTCTCTGTAGCCTGAAGGAGAGCTTCAGTGCATGATATAGAGAAACAGACAAGAGCAGGACAGAGGAAAAGCTAAGGCTACTGGAGAGGAAAATATCGAGTGACTCCTTATATGAGTTCAAGGAGCTCCTCCATACGTTTGCTAATTGGAGAGGAGATACTGAACTATTTTGATTACTGCATAACCAATAGGTTTGTGGAGGGCAAAAACAACAGAATCAAAACTATAAAGAGGATGGCTTATGGCTACCGTAACATGGATAACTTCCGAATGAGGGTATTGGTAACTAACCCGGGCTATGGAGACAGGGTTTCACACTTATTGACGTAGAATTGAACTCTTTGACCATATAAGCACCTTCTAAGTCATAACCAAGTGAACGATAATATCCCCTAGCACCAACACCGCTAAGTACCGATAGTCTGTCAGCCCTAAATTCCTCTGTGGCAATTCTCTCCGCCTCCCGAAGCAACTTTTCCCCCAACCCTCTATGCTGAGCCGCCTGTGCCAGCCTTTCCCTCAAAGGAACTTCAGGACCAAAAACGTGCAACTCCCTGATGAAAGCCGAGTTATTGTTTGTCCTCAGCCTCAATAAGCCAAACAAAGTCTCATTCTCATCCTCATAGGAAAGAAAAACCTCCTTCCCCTCAGAAGCTTCATAGTCCAGTCTGGTTAGACGAGGCTCGCCAATCATCCAACCATCCCTCAGGCGATGTCCATATTCTCGGCAGCGAATACAATTACATCGCATGCCTAGCTTGCTCATTCGCTTTCTGATAGTTCCTCTAAGCGCTAAGTCCTTGCTACCCGCAATGATAAATTTGCTGGGGATATCCCGCATCAGCCGTGGAATCCTGACATACTTGGGAATTAAGGCTTTGATATCTACAAGTAAATCCATCATCTCCTCATCGTCATAAGGCTGGTAGCGACCATCCCGATACCAGTTTTCCAACTCGCTTCCCGTAACCACCAGCGTGGGGTAAAGCTTGAGTCCATCGGGTCGGAAGCGCTCATCATCAAACAATTTCCGCGATAGCTCTAGATCATGCTCAGGTGTCGACCCAGGTAAACCAGGCATCCAATGATAGTAAACTTTAAAGCCATAATCCCTTAGTATTCTGGTAGCGGAAATAATTTCGGTTACTCCATGCCCCCTCTTCGTCAGCCTATGGATATCATCATCCAAGGTCTGCACTCCAATCTCCACCCTGGTAGCACCAAACTCCAGCATACGCTTTATCTCCTTCTCCCCACAAAAGTCAGGCCTGGTTTCAATGCACAGTCCTACACAGCGATGCTCAGCAGTCTCGTTCAGTTTCTTGGCTTTTTCTAAATTGGCAGCCTGCCTTGCATTGAGAGCATCATAGCAATCCTTGATGAACCAATATTGGTATTCCTTGGGATAAGCCAAGAAAGTGCCTCCCATAATGATGAGCTCTACCTTATCCAGAGCATGTCCCATATCCTCCAGAGTATTAAGCCTGAATTCCACCTGTTTTCTAGGCTCAAAGTCACACTTCCTGGCTCGAAGAACTGCCGGGGATTCCACTGTATAACTCTTGGGAGCATCAGGAGAGCCGGGGCAATAGACACATTTGCCAGGGCAGGGGAAGGGCTTGGCCATAACTGCCACCGGAGTTACTCCGGAAATAGTTCGAGACACCTTTTTCATTATGCTATGCTACAGTTTAGCAAAGCCAACTCTATGACTACAAACAGGGAAGTCTTCGACCAAATAGCTGAAAGCTGGTATCGGGTAAGGCACTGGCCTCTGCTGAGAGAGGAGCTTGAGGAGCTAGCTCAGAGGTGGCAAGGGACAATGGGAAAAGAGACCCACCCACCCTCACCCCCTATCTGGCGAGGGACGGGTGGAAAACTGTTAAATGTGGGCTGTGCCCACGGTCCTGACTTTTTGCCTTTCAGGCAAGGCTTTGAACTGTGGGGAATAGACTCTTCCTCAGCTATGCTCAGGCAGGCACTGAGATATTCCGCCAAGTTTAAATTTTATGTCACCTTAATAGCTGCTGATGCCCTCTCCTTACCCTTCCCTGACGATACTTTTGACTGGGCAATTTCAGTAGCTACCTATCACCATATCAAGGGTGGGAACGAGAGGGAAAGGGCATTTGGGGAATTACGGCGGGTTTTAAAACCTGGCGGCGAGGCTTTCTTGACCATGTGGAACCATGGGCAGCCAAGATTCTGGCTAAAATCGAAAGAACAGGAAGTAATTTGGAGACTCAGGGATAAAACTGTTTCCCGCTATTATCATCTTTTCTCTTACAACGAGCTTAAAAAGCTATTGACCCGAGTTGGCTTTGAAATTATCGCCATGTCACCAGAGAAATCTCACCATTTCCCCATAAAGAACTTTTCACGCAATATATGCGTCTTGGTGAAGAAGTAATGCCTCGCATTCACAACTCTATAGCATCAAGGCTATAGATTCGATGCTTCAGCCCTACACGAATCTCAGCAAGCGACCTCTCATAGTTACCATACACACTGTTTAACTATGCTACAAGTTTAGCTACTCTCTAGGCAAGTCTTGGCTCACTTCCGCTTTCTCAGAAAGGTCAGCTTCAACAATGCCTTTAAAAACTTCTACCAACTTGGGATCAAACTGTTTGCCAGCACCCTCTTTTAGCTCTTTCATCACTTCCTCGTTGCTAAGGGCATCACGGTAAGGGCGAGCGGAGGTCATGGCAGCAAAAGCATCAGCTACAGCCAGGATGCGCGCCTCCAATGGAATAGCTTCACCTGCAAGCCCTTCGGGATAACCAGTGCCATCCCATCTCTCATGATGGTATAAAATCCCGCTCACACAGGGAACCAAGTTAGGCACATTCCCAACAATATTCGCTCCCAATCTAGGGTGAGACTTAATCTGTCCCCATTCTTCAGCATTGAGCTTTGTTTTTTTTCTAAGTATCTTATCAGAAATGCTAATCTTGCCAATATCGTGGAGCAACGCGGCAGTACTTACTCTAGATACCTCGTCAGGCGATAAGCCAACTGCTTCAGCTAAAGCTACAGCATAAACATTAACCCTCCTGGAATGGTCGTAGGTATAGGAGTCCTTTGCATCCACTGCCGCAGCTAAGGCGTACACAGCAGATAAACCACTACCCCTGGCGTAAGTTCCCGACTCTGGTAATGGCTCAGACAAAATTTTAGAGGAGAGATAAACCCGATTACCTCCAGTGCGCTTGGCATGATAAAGGGCGGTATCGGCTACAGTAACAAGTTCTCCAAATATTATTCCATCCGAGGGGTAGCTAGACAAACCAACGCTACAAGTCACAGCAATTTCTTCTGCCTTCATTTCGCTGGCAACCTGATCCCGAACTCGATCACCCACGATGTAAGCATCATCCATGGTTGTCTCAGGCAAAATGACGATGAATTCATCACCACCATACCTGAAAGCCTGGTCGGGATTTCTAATAGATCTTCTGATAATTCCCCCTATTTGGTTGAGAAGTTTGTCACCGGAGGGATGCCCATATATATCGTTGTAGGCTTTGAAGTTATCCAAGTCAAGCAAGAACAGGGAGAATACATTACCATAGCGGGAATGTCGAGTAATCTCCTCTTGAAGCCGTTCTTCAAAATGGCGACGATTAAACAGCCCGGTAAGCTCATCAATACGGCTTCTCTGCTCAGCCTTAGCATAGAGCTGAGAATTCTCAATGGGCGTAGCAATCTGCAAAGCCAACTGCTCCAGAAGACGTATTTGCCTGGGATTATAAGCATCGGGCCGATGATTACCCAAACTCAGACTGCCTATACTTTCGTCTTTGATAATTAAGGGTAGATAAATAATAGAGCGAACTCCCCATTTTAAGTGATCCTCTCCAGTCCAGAATCTGCGGTATCGTGCTAAATCAGTTTCGTATAAGCTCTTCTTCTCCCGGCATACCCATTCGGTGGCTGTCCCTTTAAGGGGTATCCTCTCTCCTGGCTGCCATGTCGAACCTATGGTGCTAGATAGAGCCGGGAAGTAGAGCTGGCCTCCCTCAACCAAAGCAATTGCTGCCCAATCAACATCAACAGCTTTCTTTAACTCATTAATGAAACCTTCAAATATCCCCTCAACGCTCATGCTGGAGGTTATAATTGTGGTCAACCTGTTAATAAGGCTCAATTCTTCGCCCTGCTCTCGGATTTGCTCATGGAAATATTCTTTTTCCATGCTTGCCGCCACGCGGCTGGCCACAGACTCCAGCAAATCAATATCTTCGACAGTGTAAAGCTTTCCATCTTGCTTATCAGTCACTGTCCAAATAGCCACAAGTTCGCCTCTATTTATTACAGGAATGAACATCTCCACTCTGGCTGCCTGGATGTCCTCTTTTTCCTCCTGCCAGATGGATTGGAATTCAGGAAAGATGCCGAGATTTCTTTCAGGTAATATGGTGTTTTCTCGCTTCAGCCAGGTCACAACAGGGCTATCACGCCTCAACTTCAAGTTCATCATAGGATTATCTTCTACAGGCGGGTAGGCAAATTGAGCAGCAAAATCTTCATCCCCAGCCTGGGGCAAAAGCAAACAGGCTTTCCGACTGCCAACAGATTGAGATAGCAATGATATGAGATGGCTACCAAACTGTTCCAGAGTGGGGACATCATGTATTTTACTGACAAAATCAGATAACTCCCTGCGATGGCTGTATCTCTCCCCGACAAAAGCTTGCTCTACTTTCTCTTGCAAGGTTGCACTCACTCTATGAACAAAAACCACGACAACTGGAACTCCAATACCAGCGACTATGCCTAAAGTGGTAAAGTCAGGATTGAAGTCGAAGATCAGGTGAACGAGGAAAAGAAGCAATGCCACGAGAGCAATACCACCGCCATAAATGCCTAGATACATCAGCACTCGACGCAAAACAACCCTCATATCCAGCAAGCGATGCGCCACTACAGCATAGGTTAAGATACAAGCCATGATAAAATTGCCAATATGGCCCACAGGATATTCCCCTCCACGAGGAGCAATGGAACCAAAGAGAAAAATCATTAAGATAGCAGTGGCAGTCATTAAATAAACGATTCGATTACGCTCCATCAAGTCAGATGAAATTCTGTGCCTTCGCAGCAAAGAATATATATCCTTGGCACCTACAGTGAATAGGAAAAGGAAACCTATAATAATAACCCAGATGCCATAGTCAACATTGATGCCGCTGGCAGTGATCTCGATGCCCCCTGGAATATAGCCCAGCACCGCCAAGGCGATAGTACCTGCTAAAAAGGCATAAGCAGCTGGTATTTTGACGGGGTGACGCTGATAGAAAGAACAGAGAAAATAATGGAATTGGACCAGCAACCAGATGAGAATGCAAATAACAACTCGGGCCATAAGGAGTTTATCTGCCAAGAGGAAATCGCTACGAACGAAGAAATCGCTAAAGCTCCATAAAATAGCAGGAATTAGGAACAGCAGGAAAAGCCTTTGCTGTCTCTGCCATGGCCGATTAAGGAGCAGAATGACAAATAGGGGGATGTAAGCAATGCTAGCAACTAAGGGAATTAACGCATGGGTATCCATATAAGGCTATTATTGGCACAAATTTGGAAGTTGTCAATAAGGACTAAAGTAAGCCCAAAAGAGTCGCTGACGGTGCTGTGAATTGTAGCCTATGTATTAAATCAAGCGTAGCATCGAAGCTACGAATGGAAACCAACAACGTAGCAGTGGGTCTAAAGACCCACAGGTCGGGGCTAAAGCCCCGACCCTACGATTGCTTATATTGAGCGAGATTAAAACCTCGCCCCTACGATTTGTTATATTGTCACCTGACTCAATGAGTGGGTACACGCTCGGCTTCGATTGCCGGCATAGCCTCGACCACAACTTTGGGAGCTCCCAGCAAGGAAAGCACTTCATCTGAGGAATTAATATGTGGCGGCTTCAGGTGACCTAAATCAGCCCCCTCAGCTTGCCGTTGAACCATATAGCTGGAAAAGGCGCCTTGAGGGAGCAAGGTAACCTCTACAGGTTTTAAGTCGAGTACAGTTGCCGTATCACCAAAAATTCCATAAATGTTATAGTGATACTTGCTATTTAATTTCTTAAGCTGATCATGCACTGCTGAGGCCACGCCTTGTTCACCAGCAATATAGTCATCTTCAAGCTCGAGGTAGATATGTAAGACCGCCCTATCTCCAATCGTTTCCTTCCGCGCTGTCCAATCTGCGCAGGAAATGCCAGTGTTCTCAATTGCTTCCCAGATTATCCTCTCCGTGAGGCGGCCAAAACCAAAAATATCAATAAGGTCATCAGCCCTGCTGTGAAATGCCATCTGGGGAATATTAATACCCAGTTTCTCATTTCGCAGTGAGGTTATCCTGATCATGTCACCGATTCTATATCTAGTCATGATGCCACCATGGAAATTGGTAGTGACTATCTCATAATTCTCACCAGCTTTCACCTCATCCAGCAAGACGGTTTTTGGCTGGTAGGAATGGTCAAGTTGCCATTTAAACCATTCCCTCTCCGGGATAAACTCAAAAAAGTTCAGATTAGGAACAAAGCTCATGCCTTCATAGTCCCAGGTCTGCGTGGCATAAATGCCACCCTCAGTGGCAGCATATAGCTCCAGAGGACGCTTCCCCCATAGTTCTTCCACCCTTTTCTTAAAGATGGCGCTATCTGTGCCACCACCCACGACTACCTTAACCGACCACAGGTCTTTGGGCAACATAGGACGATGAGCTACCTTGCTCCTGATTAATGCTTTAATTAAACGAGCAAATGCCTTAGGGTGAGATAATAAGAAACGAGTGTCTACATTTATTGCACTTTGTTTGAACACCTCGCCGACATAAACCAAGATAGAGGGCAAACCGCCAAAAGCATCAAGGCCCTGGCACAAAGCCTCCTTAAAGCCAGCTTTTATCTTTTCTTGAAATCCCCTTCCTTCTGCACTAGAAGGCAAGAAGTCGCAGCCAAGTGCCTGTTGCATCATGTATCCCACGACGCCTGATCCATAATGCCGAGACCCCGTAGCAGATAGGGTTTTCAAATGTTCTTTCACTAGAAAATCGCCTTGGGGGTTGCAAGAGGCAAAAAGCCCAACACTACCAGCCGTCCTCTCAAATTCATATAAGAATCTCTGGGATAAGGGCACACACTTGACGTTATACTCGCCAGCCCTGCCTATAGTATGCACCCACATAGCAGGCTTCGTTGGCAATATATCCTCCCTGCCCTCCACAAGCTCAGGGAGATAATCATCATAAGTGGTCAAGGGCACTTGCTCCCGGAATTCTTCCACAGAGGTGGGCATAGCTCCTCGCATCACCTTCCTGCCCAGCTCGCAGTTTTTTAGTAGCTCAATTTGCTCCAGCAATAATCTCCTCTGCATAGCCATGAATTGCTCCAAG
>CAZQBR010000033.1:6398-12868 GCA_964591975.1 uncultured Dehalococcoidales bacterium | reverse complement strand
TCGGCATCACTAAAAATGTCACTGCGAGCGAAGCGAAGCAACCTCGCAAAAAGACGCCAGTATTAGCAGGTAAGAAAGTTGGTCGCAACGACCCCTGCCCCTGTGGCTCAGGCAAGAAATACAAATACTGCTGCGGGAGGTAGGATCTTGTTATACTTGTCATTGCGAGGGGAGCGAAGCAATCTCAGTTTACTGTAGGTGGGGAGGAGACATATGAAGAAATCGTCGGAAGGCGAGGTCGAAATTGGTTTTTCTGTTAAAGACTTAGCTACTGCGTTACAGGAGCTAAGCGATGAGAATAGAGAATTCTTTATTGAAAACCTCTTAGCTGCTACAAGCCCTGAGTAGCTGGCAAGCATTGATGAGGCCCTGAGGGATTTCAGAGAGGGAAGAGCTGTCCAAGGGATGGGTTCTGCCCAAATGGGATATACAGCAAAAGGTACAAATGTCTAAGGAGCAGCCTACGAACAACTCAAGGTTTCTACAACATGCCGAAGCATTACAGAAGAAAATCAAAGCTAGAACTGGAATGAAATTCGATATTTCAGCTTTGATCAAAGAATCTCGCCAAAGGCACGGTTCAAAGGAGCAGAATTATTTGCAATTACGGAGGCCAATATGATGGAAGCTCATTTGGGTGTTACCACATGTGATAAATGCGGAAAGCCAATGGGGAAAGGGCAGCCTATCCTTGTTATAGCAGAAGGAAGCATTACTGAATCAGCTGAAGAGCTAGCCTTTCAAGGCTCTTGTATCCGCTACGCTTGTCATTTTGACTGCTGGGATGGGGGTGACGAGACCAGCATAATCTCTAAACTGGAGGAGAGATAATTGGCAAGATATTGGTTAGTAGTAGGTTCGCGCGAGAATTGGGAAACGGCTTTCAAACATGGAAATATTTGGGGACTCAAAGAGAGACAACGCCATTTGTGGGAAAGCCTTAACGAAGGCGATACGTTACTTTTCTACGTCACGCAACCGATAGGAGGGATTGTTGGGCAAGGAGTTGTTCACACCAAGATTAAGCAAAACCGACCTCTATGGCCTCAGGAATTGCGCGAGCATAAATTGATCTGGCCTCTACGCTTTGAATTTGATGTAGAATCGTGCTTGCCTCCAGATAAATGGAGTAATAAGAAACTGGTTTCGAAGTTGGTGTGGCCTCGAACAGGCTTTCAGCTGGTCGGCCAAAATGTAGGAGAGGAGTTAGTCTCCTCATTGAGAGTACAGGGATATTCCACTGAGGGCGCCGAAACCCCTGTGATTAGGGAGACATTGGCTGAGTTTGGGAATACTCCACAGGGTGCCAAAAAGGTTCTACGCTCTCACGATGAGCTTAAGAGAGTACTTGTAGAAATTGGAAAAATGCAGAACTTTATCGCTGAGCCGGAATTTCCGTTTGACATAGGAAGGCTTGATGTCGTGTGGAGAAGGGTGATATATTCTGTACCAACCTAGGCGTTTGAAATTCAGGTTGGGGGTGATATATACCATGCCCTCGCGAAGCTAAAGCATGCATTCGATTTGTGGAATAGCCACATTTTTATCGTGGCATCTCAAGCAGACCATGGTAAGTGTGAGAACTTGCTATCTGGTACTTTCCACGAAATCAGTAATCGTATCAAGTTCATTGAGTCAGACAAGGTAGCCGAGCTCTATAAGCGTAAGAAGGCCTATTTAGATTTTGAAAGGGAACTTGGCATATAGTTTTTGTGGGGCAAGTATGCCAAAAGAGACTAAACATGCTTGATAGAGATGTTGTAGAAGAATTCCTTAATTGCCAATTTGAAGATATAGAGCTAGAAATTCCTAAAGATATTTCTAAGGAACAGCTTGTTGAAGCTTTTTGTCAGTACATTGAAGATGATTACTATGAGTGGCTGAAGGATAATTTCAAGTCATTCTTTAACCATGGCAGCCCTGATTGGGAGTGGGTAAGGGAGAGGATTAAAGCTTATAATTAAATTTATGAACGAAGTGAAGCAATCTATGGTATCCTACTTTAAGATTGCTCCGGCTGATTTCGTCAGCCTCGCAACGACAGGCAAGGAATCTTGCTCCTCGCAATGGCATAGTGCAGTTATTTTTGTAGGATACTATAATTAACTTTTGGGAAATTCTTCTCTTTGGTAAGCAACGCTAATGAAAAATACAGCTATTGCCAAAGTATTCGGTGATATTGCTGACCTCCTGGAGCTTAAGGGGGAGAACACCTTTAAGATTCGTGCTTATCAGAAGGCAGTTCGGGCTATCGAGCATTATCCCAAGGAAATAAAGATTATGGTTGATGAAGGAGAGGACTTACGAAATATTCTTGGCGTGGGTGAGGCAATAGCTAAAAAGACCACTGAATTGGTGACCACTGGAAAGCTGGGTTATTATGAGAATCTGAAGGCTGAGTTTCCTGAGGGGATAACCAATCTCCTAGCTATCCCAGGAATCGGTCCTAAGACAGCTAACAGGCTTTCCGGTGAGCTAGGTATAAGCTCAGTTGATGCATTGGAGCAGGCAGCCAAGAGTGGGCAAGTAACCAAGCTTTTTCGCCTTGGTGACAAGACCGCCGATAATATGCTTCAGCAAATTCAAGCCTTACGCCGCAAGGACCAGCGTACCCCCATTGGCGAGGCTTTGCCCATCGTAGAGGAAATCCTCGGTGCTCTCTGCTCTGTTCCTGGGGTAAGAAATTTGACTGCTGCCGGCAGTCTGCGTCGCTTCAGGGAAACATTGGGCGATATTGACCTTATGGGCACTGCTGATAACCCCAGAGAGGTGATAGATGCTTTTGTTGCCCTGCCTCGTGTGGGGCAGGTGCTGGCTCAAGGGTCAACTAAGGCAAGCGCCATCGTTTCTGGTGGATTGCAAGTTGACTTGAGAATGGTGGAGCACGACTCCTTTGGCTCTTTGCTCCAGTATTTCACTGGTAGCAAGCAACATAATATCTCCCTGCGGGAAAGAGGGCGGAGACAGGGCTTAAAGTTGAGTGAGTATGGAATAACTACTATAGCTACAGATAAGCTGGAGAAATTTGCTATCGAAGAGGAGTTCTATCATCGGCTTGGGCTTCAATATATCCCACCAGAACTCAGGGAGGCTCAAGGTGAGGTAGAGATAGCTGAGCAAGGAGCTATACCAAAGCTAGTGGAATTAGCTGATATAAAGGGAGACCTCCACATGCATACTGATTGGAGCGACGGACATGACTCCCTCGAAGAAATGGCTCTAGCTGCCAAGGAACTAGGCTACCAGTATATAGCAATTACTGACCATTCTGGTGGACGAGGCATTGCCCATGGACTTGATGCGGAAAGGGTGAGGAAACAAATGGCTGAAATCAGGGCGCTTGATGAGTGCTTAAGTGGAATCCGTGTGTTCAGCGGCATTGAAGTTGATATTAGGGCAGACGGGAGTCTGGATTTGCCACATGAAATCCTGTCTGACTTAGACATAGTGATTGCTGCTGTGCACTCTGCCATGAATCAAAGCGAGGAAAGGATGACTAAGAGGGTACTAAACGCTATAGAGGACCCAGATGTTGACATAATAGCTCACCCGACTTGCCGCCTCTTAGGTGAGCGCGAGCCTATAGCCATAGATTTTGAAGCTATTATTCGGGCGGCAGCTAAGAACAACAAGATTCTGGAAATTAACGCCATGCCTCAACGCCTTGATTTAAATGATACTCATGCCTTTCGAGCTAGAGACTTAGGGGTAAAGCTTGCTATTGAGACCGACGCTCATAGCATCACCCATCTAGGCTTTATGAGGTTTGGCATTGGCGTAGCCCGCAGAGCTTGGTGCGAACCAAAGCATATTTTAAATACTTTACCTTTGGGAGAATTGCTTTCCTTTTTGGGTAGGAATAAATGACCAAGATTTTAGCTCTTTTTGATTTGGACGGCACATTAGCCCATGGGGGTGTTTGGGAAGGATTTCTCAAGTATTACCTAACGCATAAAAAAAAGAGAGTTTGGATAGTAGTATTTTGGGCTACGCATTCAGCCTTATGGTTATTAAGCCAGTGCAAGCTGTACAGCGGAGGGAAATGCAGGGTGAAGTGGATGGAGGATTTAAGCGGCATCTTTAAAGGGGCGAGCAGGGAAGAGGTACTAGAAATCTTTCACTGGGTCGCCGATAACTATCTATTTGAATCATTGCGCAGCGATGTCGTTGAAATTCTGCATCAACATAAACAAAGTGGGCATATAGTCGTAATCGTCTCTGCCACCTTTAGCGAACTCCTGAAAGTTATCGGGCAAAAATTAGGTGTGTCCAACATAATTGGCACAAAACTTGAGATGATTGATGGTAGATATACTGGCAAAATTATCAAACCTCTTTGTTTTAGTGAAAATAAAGCCAAACTGCTCAAAGAATTCATTGAGCGAAATGGACTGGAAATAGATAGCTCCGCAAGCTTCGCTTATGCCGATAGCATCTTTGATGTCCCCCTATTGAAGTTAGTAGGAAATCCAGTAGCAACTTATCCTGATATATATTTGCGCCATTTCGCTGAGTATAACGCCTGGCAAATATTACCTTGAGTCTTTGGTACCCGCAGAGATATAATGCAAAGGCGAGGAGATGGTTACAGTGTCCATGGGCGATGCTCAGGCAATTCAACAACTAAAGAATGCCCTCGCCGAAGGCAAGCACTGGTATGTGGCTCTACTTGAGGCTATCAAACTATGGGCCAGCACTGAGGAGGATTATAACGGGCGGCATTACAAGTACCTTATTGATAATGAGGCCTTTGACTGGTTAATTTTAGCTGAGAGGTTGTGCGAAGAGGCAGAAGGGCTTATTCCTGAAAAAGAACGGAGCGACCTCCTATTCTTTGACCAAGCGCCCATAGAACTAACTAAAGACGAGTTTAAAAATCTGATCGGTGCCTCTAAATACCAAGCTTATCTTAACTATCTTTATGGCATCCTCGCAGAAGAATTTCTGACTTTAGCTATAACTGAAGAAATCCGCAAGAGGCAAAGAGTCTTGGGATTGATTAATGACGATGGCGTGGTTGATGAGGCTTATCAACGCATTTATGGTGCTACCCAGGAGGAATTATTAAGACGTTTTAGAAAAGAGAGGCATTATCCTCAGCTCAGATCTACAAGCTTAAGCGAACTTAATGAACTTACCTATTGGTTATTTAAATATCGTGTAAAAACACATGATAAATCCTGCGTGGCTAGCGATACCAAGAAAGCCCTGGCGAAGTTGCACGGACTATTAAAGTTAAAATCTGAATTGCTTCGCTCTTCATCCTCCCGCCCCTCGGCAGATAAGGAGTGATGTAGGGAGGGTTCCTCGCTCCCTCACTCCCTAAGTCCTAATTTCTAAGCCCTAGACAAATTCAAGTTTTCGATGCTCTAAATTCAAAATGTTTTGGTCATTTTGGTTTTGATAGTATCTATGATTTAGAGTTTAGGATTTCGTATTTTCACATTACCCTTACGCCCCTCGACAGATAAAGGGTGAGGTGGACGAGGGTCACCTTCCATTTGCTCCTCGCCAGATAAGGAATAGCCTGGGAAGGCATCTTTGCTAATCCTCTCCTCTCAAGGGAGAGGAGCTTTGAAGGAATTAATCTTCTTGTTCGTTGGGAGGGGCAAGTTGACATAATTCTTGGTGCAGTCTTTTAAGCTTATCTTCAAGCATATCAAGTTTTTGTTTTTCCTTTTCAATAATATGTGGTGGCGCTTTGGTTAAAAAGGCACTGTCCCTTAACCTGGCATCGAGCTGGATAGCTCTAGCTTTGGTTATTTCGCTTTCTTTTTCCAGACGCTGTTTTTCAGCCACCCTATCCACTATACCAGCCCAAGGCAAAAGCACCTCAGCTTCTTTTAACACTAAAACGAGCGCTTCCTCTTTTTCGGGCTTTCTTTCTCGGTGGCTAAGGATAGCTAAGGGCTGGACTCGAGCCAGGTTCTCTATGATTTCTGTTTGGGGAATGAGCTTGGCCAGAAGTTCATCAGCGTAAATGTATGCTTCAACCCACCTGTCTGCTCTTACTTTGTGCTGGGCACGAGCATTGCGGATAGAGCGGATGATTTCTATTGTGGAGTCCATCACCCGCTCCGCTTCTAAGTCGATGGCTTTATTATCAGCCACAGGGTAAGGAGCGATCATTATAGAATCTGGCATCCTCATGTTGTCATTGCGGGCAGAGTAAAGCAATCTCACCCTCAGGGTTTGCCAGAGCTCCTCCGTAATAAATGGCATAAAAGGGTGCAGAAGGCGTAGCGATTTTTCTAGAGTATTGACTAACAAAGGTAAAGGCGAAGGGGTTGATTGATTGCGAAGCCGCATCTTAGCAATTTCAATATACCAGTCACAGAACTTTGACCAAATAAATTCGTAAATCCGCTGAGCTGCCTCGCCGAATTGGAACTCTCCCATCATTAGGGTGACGTCATTAACGAGGCGATTCAGTTGGCTATCAATCCAGCGATCTTCCATTCGGAGTTTAC
>CAZQBR010000033.1:0-6298 GCA_964591975.1 uncultured Dehalococcoidales bacterium | reverse complement strand
CGGTCGCTCTGCTCCGCTTGCAATGACATCAACTGGCAGGGCTTGGCTTTTTAACGCTTCGGTATCTATATTCTGGAGGATAAATCTAGAGGCATTCCATATTTTATTGACGAAATTGCGGCTGGACTCTAGCTTCCCTTCGCCGAGATTTATATCATTCCCAGGCGAGTTTCCAGCGGTCAATGCAAGTCGAAGGGCATCCACGCCGTATTTGGATATTGCTTCAAGTGGATTGATAACGTTCCCCCGTAACTTGCTCATTTTTTCTCCACTCTTGTCTCGAACTAATCCGTTAAGATAAACGCTGCGGAAGGGTATTTTGCCAGTATCTTCCAGCCCCATCATAATCATCCTGGCGACCCAAAAGAAAAGAATATCATAGCCAGTTACCATAACTGAGGTAGGGTAGAAGTAGCTGAGATCATCAGTATCATCTGGCCAACCCAAAGTGGAATGTGTCCATAGTGCTGAGCTAAACCAGGTATCAAGGACGTCGGGGTCTTGAACCATTTGCTCTGAACCACAATGAATACAAGTCTCAGGTTCATCTGAGGAGACAGTCAATTTGCCACAGGCTTGGCAATACCACACTGGAATACGATGCCCCCACCATAGCTGTCGGCTAATACACCAATCTTTAATGTTTTCCATCCAATCAAAATATACTTTGGTGAAGTGCCCTGGAACTATAGTGATGTTATGGTCTCTAACGGCTTTAATAGCTGCTTCAGCTAAGGGTTGTGTGCGAATGAACCACTGTAGGCTAATAGCAGGCTCAATCATCATTTGGCAGCGGTTACAATGGCCCACAGAATGAAGATATGGTTCGATTTTCTCCAGTAAATCTCTATCTCTCAGGTCAGCTAATACCTTGTCTCGACAGGCAAATCTTTCTAATCCCTGGTATGGCCCGGTATTTTCATTCATAGTGGCATCGGGGTTCATAATATTTACCAGCGGTAGACTATGACGCTCTGCTACCTCAAAATCCGTGGGGGCATGAGCAGGGGTTATCTTTAATGCTCCAGTGCCAAAGGAGATATCAACGGCCTCATCAGCGATTATGGGGATTCTCTTATTTACAATGGGGAGGATTACCTGTTTACCCACCAAGTTTTTGTAGCGTGGGTCCTGTGGATTTACTGCTACAGCAGTGTCACCGAAAAAGGTTTCTGGGCGGGTAGTAGCTATAGTAACAAAGCCTCCTTCATCGACCAGGGGATAGCGGATGTAATAAAGGCTTCCCGCAACATCCTTATGTTCAACTTCAAGGTCAGAAAGGGCAGTTTGACAGCGTGGACACCAATTTATTATGCGTTCTCCCCGATAGATTAGCCCTTTGTCGTATAAGCGCACGAAGGCAGTACGAACTGCTCTATATGGACCTGCATCTAGAGTGAATTTCTCCCGTGTCCAATCACAGGAAGCTCCTAACACCTGGTGTTGCTGGTTGATTGTCCCGCGACTTTTCTTTACCCATTTCCAGGTTGCGTTCAGGAATTCCTCTCTACCTATGTCATTTTTGCTCAGTCCCTGTTTAGCTAGCCCTTGTTCCACGACTACTTGTGTGGCGATTCCTGCGTGGTCAGTTCCAGGCAGCCATAAGGTAGGTTCACCTTTCATTCGATGCCACCTGGTCATAATGTCCTCGAATGTAGTTGTTAGTGCATGCCCTAAATGTAGCTCGCCAGTGACATTAGGCGGCGGCATGATAATAACGAAGGGTTTCTTGTTAAGGTCTATTTGGGGGGTAAAGTAGCCTTGCTCAAGCCAGAAGCTATACCATTTTTCTTCTATCTGACCTGGCTCATAGGCTTTGGGAATCAGATTCGGCATTCTTCCAATTACAATTATTATCCTTTTGCTTTACGATGAAACAATGCTACTACCCTATCCAGAACTTTGTCAGCTACTTCTCGCTTAGGCAGTAGGGGCAAGCTATCAACTTTGCCTTCTGGGTCAATTATTGCTACTCGGTCGTTGTCAGCACCAAAGCCACTGTCGGTAGCTGTGATGTCATTAGCCACAATAAGGTCAAGCTCCTTTTGCTGAAGCTTCTGCTTGGCGTTTTCCACCAAATTGCTGCTTTCAGCGGCAAAGCCTACTTTAATAAAATCTCCTTTGATACTACCCAGAATATCCGGGGTGAGCTCTAGTTCTAATGTTAACCCAGCATCTCTCTTCTTTATCTTATCTTTAGCTGTACTCGCAGGGCGGTAATCAGCTACGGCTGCTGCCATGATTAGAGCATCGGCCTGGGGAACCACGTTTCTCACCGCTTGGCACATCTCCCGGGCAGTATTGACATTTACTATGTCAACTCCCATAGGCTCAATAAGCGAGGTAGGTGCTGTTATCAATGACACTTTAGCTCCTCTATCACGGGCTGCCTCAGCTAGAGCATAGCCCATCTTGCCTGATGAGCGGTTGCTGATATAGCGAACCGGGTCAACAGGCTCCCAGGTACCGCCTGCAGTAACCACGATATATTTGCCAGCCAGGTCACCATCTTTCCCCAATATCTGGCAGATGGCACCTATAACATCATTGATATCGGCAAGTCGTCCTAAACCTTCCCTGCCTGAGGCCAATCTGCCCCAAGCTGGTCCAACAATGGTAAAGTTACGTGCTTTGAGCTTGGATAAGTTATCCTGAGTTGTGGGATTATCATACATATTTGACTCCATGGCTGGTGCTATAAGCACCGATGCCTTGGTGGCAAGCACTGTGCAGCATAGCATATCGTCAGCAATGCCAGCAGCTAGCTTAGCAATAACATTAGCCGTAGCTGGAGCAATAATCACTATGTCAGCAGCTTCAGCTAGACCCACATGCTCGATGCTAAATTCAGAAGCTAAGTCAAACATTTCAGTGACCACACGCCTTCCCGTGATAGCCTGGAAGGTCAATGGAGTTACAAATTCAGTAGCTGCCCTAGTCATAATTACATTGACTATTGCCCCCGCTTGGGTTAATTGACTGGCAATTTCTACTGCCTTATAGGCAGCAATGCTTCCTGTTACTCCTAGAACGATAGTTTTGTTGCGCAGCATTTTATCCCTGTGGGGCAAACTCAATTGAGTATTCAATATAGCTCCTTATCTTTGACCCTTGGGCAAAACTTTAAGGCCAAATTCATTTGAGCTATTTAAGTTATCCCCCCTTTTTGCCTTTCAGGCAAATTCATTTCATAAATAAGACGCAATCCAATTAAGGTTAAATCGGGATTTATTGCGTCTATTGCTGGTATCTCCTTAGCTATAGAGTGAGCCTGCCCGCCAGTGGCTACCACTTTCGCCTTGCTGCCCAATTCCTGCTCTATTCGCTGAATCATACCTTGAATGAGCCCGATGTAACCAAATATTATACCTGATTGCATAGCAGAGACAGTATTTCTGCCAATGACTTGTGCAGGCCGGATTAACTCTATTCGGGGCAGCATGGCAGTGCGAGTGAATAATGCTTCACCAGCTATGCTAATTCCTGGGGCGATAGCTCCTCCAAGATAATCGCCTTCTTGGGAAACAACATCGAAGGTAGTGGCAGTGCCAAGGTCAATTATAATTACTGGCTTCCCATAGAGATTTTGAGCAGCAACAGCGTTGACCACGCGGTCAGGGCCAACTTCCCGAGGGTTGTCCAAACGGATGCTCATACCTGTTTTCACGCCAGATTCAACTACCAAAGGGCTAATACCTAAATAGGTTTCACACATCTCCTGAAAGGTGTGCACTAATGGTGGGACAACGCTGCATAATGATACTCCTGTGATCTCCGAATGCTGCAACTTCTGGCGTTCCAGGAGATTGAGCAATAAAATGCCATATTCATCTGCCATACAGTGGATTTCACTGGCTACTTGCCAAGCAACCTTTAGTCTATCACTGTCAAATATACCTAAATTGATGCTGGTGTTCCCAATATCAATAGCTAGTAACATGATGATTAAACCACCCCTTGGTTAGTTCTTGAGCTATGTCTAACCTTTTGCTTCAGATTCCTTTATGGAACTTCCTGGCAAGCTCGTCATTTTACTAGGATATGAATGAGTATAGCATCACGGTCTAATTTCTACCATTATTGGGAAATACGGTTTGCCCATCCGCTCCTCGTGATAAGTTTTATGTTTGTGTTATGGCCAAATTTGAGGTATACCAATATCAGCGATGCTAAGCTTGCCTGTCATCTTAGAACCAGGAAAGTTAAATAAGCTCGTTAGGGGTGACAATTTCTATCGTCCCCCCCTGCAAGATTTTTAATTCCCTAGTCATTGCTTGCCAATGTGTACCTTGCCAGTAAATACGATGGCATACGGGACATTCCATATATTGATTTTGAGTTTTAAATACATAGGGAGGAACCAAATTTCGCACCTCTTCTTTGTCTCGAGGTATTAGCCGTTGGTTGCATTCAAGACAAAGAGAAAAGGGGCTGAAAAAGTAGCTTAAATTCAGATTCGCTGCTGTTTCCTGTAATTGCGCTTTAGGGTCATCCTGCGTGATAAGCATAGCTTTTAACTGGCCACCTGTGATTACACGCCTCTTCATAAGCTGAGTATCTCTAGTCAAAACTACTCTATTCTCATGAAGGGCGGTTTTAATCATTTTGCTGTCATTTTTTTGCTTAAAAAGTAAGGTATCATAGCCCATCATCCTGAGCCATCTGGCCAGCTTACCAACATTGTTATCTACGATAAACTTAATTTCCATGACTGAGCTCAAGCAGAATCAGAATAGGGAAGGCGAACCAGTTAGCCGATTTTTAAATCCAGCGCTGGCGGCGAAGATAAAGAAATATACCTGCACCGATAATTGCCATAATTGAAAGCAAGATACCGAAGGACAAAAGGCTGCCAGGTTCTATTCCGCCAGGCAATGGAACATTCATACCAAAAATGCCAGCTACCAATGTAGCTGGTGCCATAATTACCATGTCAATAGTCAATACTCGCATTATCTCCTGGATTCGATTCGAGGTTAACCAATTGCTAGTTTCAGCGAGCCCATCCACAACCTCCTTACTGTCTTCAAGTCCGTCCCAAATCTTGCGGATATGGTCAGCAATGTCGCCGAAATAGACTTCCTGCTCCTCCTTAAAGAAAGGATAATCTGCCCTCTCCAGCGTCTCAATCACTGCAATTTGGGGATGAATGACGCGGCGGAAGGAAATAAGGTCCCGCCGAATGAAGGAAATCTGGCTGACGGTTTCAGGAACAGTCTTAGTGAAAATAGCATCTTCGATATCGTCAATGTTTTCTGTAATTTTGCTAAGGATGGGAAAACAATAGCTAACTAACCTATCGAGGATGTGATAAAGGAGGAATCCCGAGCCCCGCCCCAGGTATTTTCCCTTGCTTTCCTCGTGAACCTGACATTCTCGGAAAAATTTAGCCAATGGCTTGAGGTCAGCGGAACAATGCACGGTGACAAGATAATTCTCCCCAATGAAAATATCCACCTCGCTGGGCTTTGTTATGCGATTTTCCTTATCATATACAGGAAAATGAAGGACTATAAACAAGTGGTCTTCGTATTCGTCGATTTTGGGACGTTGTACACGGCTAAGAACGTCGTCTAAATTGAGAGGATGGAAATTGAACCTCTGGTCTAGAAATTTAACCTCGTTGATGGAAGGCTTTTCAATATAGACCCAGGTTAACTTGCCTTGAGTGACTGAGTTTATATTTAGCCCCTTCTGCTCAATAGCTGACATAGTGTTCACCAACAGAAAATCCTTTACATTTTATCACTAAACTCCATAACTAAACTAGCCAAGTTATGGAGGTTGCCTGGCAACATCGCCGGTAAATTTTGAGCAGCCTCCACCTCGCTGTCGCTAACCCTGACTGTGAAAAAGTCATCGCAGAGTATCTCCAATCTTTATATGTTGCTGTGTCCAGTAGCTCATTTAGTTCCTCTGCCATGCTTAATACGTTGACAGCCCCAAAACAGGCACTTAGGTTAGTTACGCTGGGTAGACTGCTTGCTCTGCTGTTCTCCTCCAGGCTAATTAGCTTTCGAACCAGAAACTGGGCTCTTTCTACAATGAGGGTATTTTCGCCTCTGCCAGCAATGTTCACGCCACAGACTGAATCTGCTCTATGGCCTGGGCACAGGATAACCCCGTCCCATTCGACCCCATTAGGATATTGCCACTCGCTGGCTGTTACCCCAACATCAAACCATATCTAACCCTGCTCTTCTTGTTCACTCAGCAGGTCATTGAATACTTCAGCATGATATAATTCGTGGTCTCTTATTCTTTTGAGAAGCTCTTTGAGGTCAGGCTCTTCAATCTC
>CAZQBR010000032.1:0-13072 GCA_964591975.1 uncultured Dehalococcoidales bacterium | reverse complement strand
TAGTATCATCACTAATCATACCCTGAGTGTTACCCATGTATCTCAGCCTCCGCACTTCGTGTACTCGTTCAGGTGATTGGTGACACCTTCTCCTTTCTGTTATTTTGCCAATATTATTGTAGATATCCCAGCAGTGTAAGGTAGCCCAATGCCTGGCTTGGACGAACAGTATCATACACTACTTCCCATTTCAGCAGAGCTCGATTTAGCTCTGGCAGCTCAAAGCTGGTATCCGTTACCTCATAGAACTCCTCGGTGTGTGTTCTTTGCGATCTCTATCTGTCCGTTGATCTTGGGAGAGCGCGGTGGTAGGACAAATAGCTTAATACCCCTTCTCGGGATAGGTTTACCATAAAGCTTCTCCGCCATTACAAGGGTAAGGGAGAAATAGGGCAGGCTCCGTATAATCCCACCATCATATTAAGGATACTCCTCCTTTCTTAGCTATGGAATATCCCGGAAAGAATGATAGAGATATCGGCTAATGATAGTTTGTCTATCGGCCCCTTTCCAGATCTTGGTGCTGATGAGAAAGCTCCAGACCATCCTCCCTTAACCTTACTCAAGAATCGGCTGGTTAATGATGCTGGCTCAAAAGTTTATGAGGAGTTATTCGATGAGGTAATCAGGATAGCTCAAGAGAAAAGGGTTAAGTTTGGTAAGCTTCAAAAGGCTGTAATGATGGGAAAACCCATCATTATTTGGGCCAGAAAGGGATAAACTCAGCCATAAGGCTTATCAGTTACCGTGCCCGGAAGAAGGATGAGAATAAAGGAGGGTTGCTAAAGCTAAAGGAAAGTTCTGAGTATCAGGAAAGTTTAAAGGAACGGTATAAGGTGTAGAGGAAATTTGTCAAAGCAAAGAAATGGCATGGCTTTGCTAGATGTCCTTATGTTGGATTTATGAGGCATGCCATTCAGAGCCATCTTACCCTCATGGCACTTAACCTGAAAAGGCTGGTGAACCTATTAACTGGCGTTAGCTTCAGAGGCGAGGCTGGAGCCTACGCTTTGACTTAGCTAAAGCACGGGAGAGCTATGCCTGAAACAGGCGAAGGGAAAAGAGATAGCTGTTGTAGTTGTTCATACGGACTAAAATTTCTTCGGCCAGTTTGCAAGAAGATGTTTGCTCATACCCTGGTTCTCCGAATCTCGAATTATATCGAGTACACTGATTATATATTTACGAGTATCGTATGGATTGATGATATCCTGTATCCAATATGATCCTGCAGCAGGGTATGGTGAGGTGTCAGCCATCATCTTCTCCACCTTCTTTTGCCTTTCCTCTTCTGGGAGATTACCGTATACGACGTCTGCTGCGATCGCCGGATCCATGAAACCGAGCTCTGCTGTTGGCCATGCGACGAGAAAGTCATGTCCTGTTCCCAGGCTGCACATATTGAGCATTGCCTGTCCATAATTTTTACGGATATTGATTGTAATCTTCGGAACAGTTACTTGAAACAAGGCCTGAATTTGATTTACAACGCGAGATCCGACCCTTTTTAGCTCTGCCTCCTTGCCTGTTAAGTGACCCGGCGTATCGGCCAGAAAGACAAGAGGAATGTTGTAGGAGTCGCAAAGACATAAAAAGCTTGTAGACTTCTCTAATGCATCGGTATCAGTGGCACCTACATTCACAATTGGGTTACTGGCGTTAATTCCAACAACTTGCCCATTGATTCGAGCAAGGCAGGTAATGAGCATGGAACCAAAATCGGGCTTCAATTCAAAATATTTCCCTCCATCAACGATGCATTCGATGATTTTGTGCATGTCATAAGCTCTCTTATTTCTCTTAGGAAGAAAATCGAGAATCTTTGCCATCCTTTCCTCTGAACCCTCCGGGACAGGGCTCATAGAGGGCAATTCTTTGTTGTTATTGGGCATATAATCGAGGTATTTTTTTATAATTTCCAGACTATCCTCCTCATTTTCCGCTACCTGATCTGTCATCCCCGTCACTTTGGAATGGATTTCCCATCCCCCCATTTCCTCGCCAGCGAAGGTTTCCCCTATTGCCCTTCCGAGAGCTCTCGGTCCTGAGACTGCAATAGCGCTTCCTTTAACCTGGACGACAAAGTCTGCAACACATGCCTGGAAATCTGCTACACCATAACATTCTCCCATGGCTGCAAACATATACGGCTGTTCACGGAAGTGAACATACTCTGGTCTCGCTGTATCAGTGCCACCACCCCCGAGTTCGAACATTTTGTCTGCCCCCTGGCAATCAGGCATTCGCGCTCCACCAGCTTCACCCAGATGGATATACGGAATTCCCAATTTGTTGACCTGAGTTTTGAACTGAAGCAATTTTCTCAGATTAATCTTGGCATTCGTGGATGCCATTACGGTGAAATCATTCGCTGACACTGCGACTCTTCTCTCATTTATTTTGCCGAACCCGACAATCAACCCATCGGTTGGTGTCTTTTCCGCCATGCCCGGCCATTCGGAATGAGCAAGGAGGCCAAGCTCGAGGAAAGAATCCAGGTCTAACAACTTGTCTATGCGTTCCCGTGCCGTTAGTCTGCCACGGTCATGTTGTCGCTGAATCTTCTCCGGTCCTCCTTGGCCAAGAGCTTTTTCCTTTTTCATTTCCAACTGTTGAAGCAGTTCTTCAAAATCCATTCCATACTTCCTTCGTCATATCGTTGTTAAACCAAGGAGAACACCTGTGGTCTGCACTCCTATCGCTGGACAGCCAGCCCTGAGGAGTCTGGCTCAGTGCCCCGTCGAATATCATCAGCTTCTCCCTGCCCATTATAAGCCCTCTCATCGAGATTTTCCACAGCGCGAATTGACTCATAATTATTGTTGCCGAAGGGGGTATCGTTGCCTCAAAAAAAGTGTTACCCAAAAGGAGGGTCAAAATGACACGAGGCAGCCAGGACTCTTAAGGTGGTATGGGAAGCCGCTGATCGGATATGCTCACGGCGGTTACACCCCTTCGTAGGAGAGATGATATCAGTACTCAAACACCACAGTGAATTAACGCTTCCCCCTGACATAGGAACTCAGCTTTGCCAGATGAGCCCATCCACTATGGATAGGCTGCTGCATCCATATCGTTTAAGGGTGAAGCGTCGTCCCTTCAGTACCACCAGGCCTGGGGCTTTACTTAAAACATCTATTCCAATACGCACCTTTGGTGAGTTGGACCGAAGCCACCCCGGGTTTTTGGAAGCTGATACGGTAGCTCACTGTGGAGAGAGCGCTGAGGGATTCTATCTCACCACACTGAGCATGGTAGATGTGGCCACGGGATGGATAGAATGCCAGGGAGTGTGGGGTAAAGGACAGCAAAGGGTTGGGACAGCTATCCACCGTGTGAAAACACGCCTTCCATTTCCCCTCCTGGGTCTGCACTCGGATAATGGGAGTGAATTCATAAGCTACGGGCTCTATTAGTAAGTTTCTGGCTGAACGCGAAGGCATCACTCTCTCCCAATCATCATTGCGCTGCATTCTACTAGCCATATCATTAATGTTACCTATGTATCTCAGCCTCCGCAAAATCCTAGTAAACTAAGGCTTTGCTCAAGATGGCAACTAGGCCAAGCCAAGGGATGGCCTAATTTCAAATAGCATTTACGAGAATGAAACCTGAAATAATAAGGATGCCCTACAGAATTCTTACCTTAGAGAATATAGCCTCGGATATTATAACCGCCCATGTTGAATTTCTCACCTTTTGGCCTATCCTCTTGTTAGCAAAATGTCATTACCAGTTACTAGCTACGGCCTCATCCCGACGCGGCACTTAGGACCAAGTTGAGTGGCAGTAATCTCCTGGGCATCTCTTACAAACTCGCATAGAATCGGTCTGGTGTCTCGAGGATCAATAATTTCTTCAACGTCGAATGCTTCGGCTGTGCGGAAGGGTGAAGCTAAGTTAGCAAAACTATTCTCTAACTCAATACGCTTTGCCTCTGGGTCAGGAGCAGCTTCAATCTCTCTCCGATACGCAGCCATCACGCCCCCCTCTATGGGCAGGGAGCCCCATACCCCCGATGGCCAGGCATAGCGAAGATTTAGACGAGATATAGACCCATGCAGGGCTCCAGCTACACCAAAGGATCGCTTTAGCACTATCGCCATCGCAGGCACAGTTAATTGTGCCATGGCAAAAGCCAGCCGAGCCGACTTCCGTTCTATTCCTTCCTTCTCTGACTGAGGACCTATCATGAAACCAGGACAATCAACTAAATATATAATAGGCAAATGGAATGTATCGGCAAAATCAATGAACCGTGTCATCTTCTCACAGGCGGCGGCAGTTTGTGCCCCTCCAAAGAACATGCAGTCGTTGCTAACTACTGCAACCGGGTAACCATCCATACGTGCCAAAAAGGCAACCAGAGATCTCCCATAGAATGGGGAAATTTCAAACATTGAGTCTTTATCAACTATGTGTTTTATTACATCGCGTATGGAGTAAAGCTTCCTCCGATGTTTGGGTATAATGGAAAGCAGCTCTTCATCGCGTCTATTCGGGTCATCCCCAGTCTCAATTCGCGGTGGCTGATGCCACACATTCTGTGGCAGGTAGCTTAAGAAGGTTCTTATCTGACGGAAAGCGTCTTCTTCATCCTCAGCCACATTATCGACTACCCCGCTCTGGTAAACATGAACTTTATAGCCACCCAGTTCCTCCTTCTTAATATTCATATGCAGTGCTTGGTTTACCAGGGGGGGGCCAGCAACAAATAGATTACTAGTGCCTTTGGTCATGATACTCCAATGAGAGGATGCTACTTGTACTGGTGGGTGTCCGCCTAAGTCTCCCAACGCTGCTGAAACAACTGGAACCCGTGCCATTAGCTCCCACCAAGGACCAAACGCATTAGGATTGCCCAAGAGAACAGTGCGCCCCTTATTTTTGATACTTACGACACTTCCACCAGCCGAATCTAGCAGGCGAATGAAAGGGAGACGCCGCTCCAGGGACATTTTCTCTATGGTGAACCCCCCTATACCTACAAAACTGGTTGGGTCCGACCATCCACCACGGATTGTGAAATCTCCCCCATCAATACACACTGCCCTGCCATTGATTCTCCCGGTACCTATAACGTGAGCAGCATGGGTGAATGATTTCAGTTCACCCTTGTCGTCATATTCAGCTTTGCCAAAAATTGATCCGATTTCCTTAAACGAATTTGGGTCAAGGAGCGAGTCAATTCGTTCCCTAACAGTAAGCCTCCCCTTAGAGTGCTGTCTAGCGACGCCCTCGGCTCCTCCCATTTGCTTTGCCAATTCCTGTCTTCGCTTAAGTTCATCAATCTCATTTTGCCAAATCATTTCCCCTCCAAATATTATTACTACGGCTACCGAAACACCTTGAGAGTCTCATTGAAATAATTTTTTAACTCGCTCAAAACATGTGAATTCTACAACAACACCATGTCGCATTCAAATTCATGTGCTTGAGATTGTTTGGCAATTTCCCAAAAATCCTCTCTGCAAAGTTAGCCGAATGAGTTCAAAGTTATTATACTTAGGCGAAGGCTAAGGAGGTTTATTATAGCTAAGGTAAGGTGTAAAGAAACAAGCATGAATTCTTTCTCTGGCAATTTCCTTTACGAGCAGAACGTATCCCAAGACCACTTCCTAAAAAAATTAGACGAGGTTATAGACTGGGATAGATTTACCACAAAGCTTCTCTGCTATTACAAGGGTAAGGGAGAAATAGGACAGGCTCCGTATAATCCCACCATCATATTAAAGATACTCCTTCTTTCTTAGCTATGGAGTATCCCGGAAAGAATGATAGAGATATTGGCTAATGATAGTTTATCTATCGGCCTCTTTCCAGTGTCTGGTGCTGATGAGAAAGCTCCAGACCATCTTACCTTAACCTTACTCAAGAATCGGCTGGTTAATGATGCTGGCTCAAAAGCTTATGAGGAATTATTCGATGAGATAACCAGGATAGCTCAAGAGAAAAGGGTTAAGTTTGGCAAGCTTCAAAAGGCTGTGATGATGGGGAAAACCATTATTATTTGGGTCAGAAAGGGATAAACTCAGCCATAAGGCTCAACAGTTATCGTACCCGGAAGAAGGATGAGAATAAAAGAGGGTGGCTAAAGCTAAAGGAAAGTTCTGAGTATCAGGAAAGTTTAAAGGAACAGTATAAGATGTAGGGGAAATTTGGCAAAGCAAAGAAATGGCACGGCTTTGCTATATGTCCTTATGTTGGATTTGTGAGACATGCCATTCAGAGCTATCTTAGCTTCATAGCACTAAAGTTGAAAAGGCTGGTGAACCTATTAACTGGCGTTAGCTTCAGAGGCGAGGCTGGAGCCTACGCTTTGGCTTAGCTAAAGCACGGGAGAGCTATGCCTAAAACAGGCGAAGGGAAAGGAGATAGCTATGGAAGTAGCTAAATAAATGGTAAAGAGGATAAGGCTAACGCGGGAAGGTAAGAAATTAGCCCTTCCGAGAGGAAAAGCAAGCAAAAATGCTCATTGCTAAACGACCTCTAATTAGAATCCTGGGGAGCCTGCTTTCTCCCTCCGTTTTTCACGGTGTTCTACATTAGAATATAATGTCAACTAGACGGGCAAGGAGGGAGCGATGATAGTAGACAAGCTGCTAACACGAAGAGGATGGCGCGTAGTAGCCCACGCTATGTTAGCCGGGTCTGGGATAGGTTTTCTTTGCCTGTTATCCAGAATGATCCTAGCGGGTATTCGCTGCCGACTTGTTAATTTGACAGAGTTTCGCTTACCTACTCCGTGGAGAGAAGATAAAGGCACATTAAATCTGGTGTTTTATTGGACTAATGTCCCCATGTATTGTTCGCCCCTTATCTGTGCCGGCATCTTTACGCACTGAAATTAGAACTAAGAAAGCCAGTCACCTTTCTACTAATAAAAGGATACCATGCCCACAGGCTCGCGTGGCCAGCCGGAAGCCAGGTGATAGCAGGCTTGCCACATGCCTCCCAAAATTCAAGTGTAGCTTGCCTGGGGATGTATTTGTCCCAAAGCGCGTTAATCATCAATATCGGACGGTTTCGAAGGCGATGAGCAAAGGTCATAGTGTCGGTGAGGAAACATTGCTTAAAGGGAGCAACATCTTGAAACCCCTTTTCAGCCACCTCAGCAAGATATTGTGGGTAGTAAGTGTGCACCTGCCGGCATTCTGCCTTAGTACAAATAGAGCCTTTCCTGAAGGTGTCAGCCTTACTCTTCCAGGTGATTACTTCGGAATTTCCTCCCATGGCAACAAACACGCCAGCCTTGAGGCGTTCGTCTATACCCATCGCTATGGCAGAAATAAAACCGCCAAGACTTATGCCCATCACCGCTATTTGCTCGTGATTTATCTCTGGCCTACTGTGTACCCAATCTATTATCTGGCGCACTTCAATAACCGACATGCGGTAGCCTTCAAACCATTCCTCAGAACTGAGGGCAGGCATTCGTCTTCTTACAGTTTCTGGCATGCGGCTGGAATGAAATACCAGGTATAAAATAAAACAGGCTATCCCCTTGTTGACCAGAGTTCTTGCTAGAAGTTTGCACGGGACTACACTAAGGTCTCCCAGGCCGTGAATGAGGATAACCAGGGGGACATTGTTCGCCCGTAATGGGCAAAAATAGTCTCCTCGTGCGATTCGACTTTCCTCGGAAGGTGTGGCGTATGCCGTGGGGAATTCAATCGAATATCGCGACCACTTGGGTTTTGTTTCTTTCGTCCTTAGGTTGAAGCCTGCCTCACTCCAAGCATACTGATATGGATTCATGGTTCACCCTTTGTCTTAATTAATGTGTCCCTTCAAGGCGACAAAACGGCTTATTGTTCAGCGATAGCTCTCACACAGCTAGGTTATCTAGCTTTCCCCGCCGCGGGCCTACTTCGGGGCCACGACCTTGTTTCTGAGAACGCCAATGCCTTCAATCTCAACCTCTATTATGTCACCTGTTTTGACCGGGTGGGATCCTCCCTTGGGAGTTCCCGTCCAGATCACATCCCCAGGGCGAAGAGTCAGAAAGGCTGAGATGTGGCTGATGAGCTTCTCGATGTTGAATAGCAGGAGATTGGTATTGCTGTCTTGTATTGTTTCGCCGTTTACTCTGCCTTTGATGGCGAGGTTGTGAGGATTGACGTCAGTGACGAGGAATGGTCCCAATGGCCCCGAAGTATCAAAACCTTTGGCTCTGGTGGAGCGCCCATCTTTTTTGAGCAGATCCATAAGCGTGAGGTCGTTGCCACAGGTGTAGCCCAAAACGTAGCTCAGAGCTTTTTCCTCGGGAACATTCTTGGCCTCCTGCTTTATGATGCAACACAGCTCCGCCTCGTAGCGAAGGTCTTGCGCCACAGCCGGATAGACAATATCATCCTCGGATCCGATTACAGTGTTGGCTGGCTTGAAGAACAGTACTGGCTCTTGGGGTACAGGCTCACCCCTCTCCTTGATATGGTCTATATAGTTCATCCCACAAGCCACTGTTATGCTGGGCTCTGCCGGCGCCAGCAACCTGACATCCTTGAGCTGGCACAGCTCTTTCCCCTTGTCGAATTCGCTGTAAAGGTTACCAACCAGGGAGAATATTGTATTATTCTCGAGGATACCCCAATTCACCTTGTCCCGCCACTGAAAACGCGCAATCTTCATAACTCCTCCTTTTCGCTAGTCTTTCTATCATCTGGCTTCATGCAGTGAGATGCTCTGGTTCAACCCCGTACCACGGCACCCCAGGCAAAGTCTCTTAAGTTCCATATTAACCGCGCTCAATCCGTCCACGGCTGTCATATAAGATTTTAGTCAATATTGACATTTCTAAGGCCTAGCTAGAAAAGTTTCTTCTCACCTAGAGCCATGCGACAGAGATCAGTTATGAAAATTGGTGATAAGCCATGCTCTTCACATTCCCCAGCTAGAATACGCCAGCACCAAGGGCAGAGAAATACCATAGCTTCAGCTCCGTGCTCCTCGGCATCAATAACATTCATCTCGCGCACCTCCTCAGCCTTCTCGGGCATAATAGGGGCAAACGCAAAGGTGCAACAAAGCCCTTTGTCACGGTCATATTTCCTGACTACTCGCTCTACACCAATCAATTCAAAGAGTTCATCTAGCATGGGTTCTATCTCCGCTGAGATGTATCGTGATGAGCAGTTACGATGACAGGCAATCTTTTTATTGATTTTGGTAATATTATTCCGATGTTTTTTAAGATAGTTCAACATATATTCGACAATATGAATAGACTTAAAAGGCACCTCAATGCCATAGTCTGGCGCAATTTTGGTTGCTGCAACATGGCACTCATCGTGCAAAAAGATTACCTCCTTAGCTCCCAGGCTGGCCACAGCATTCACAAAAGTTGGCATATTTGCCCTTGTGATGCTCTCCTTACCTACATGTAACTGAGCAAAAAAGCAGAAATATTTTCCCCCTTTAGCTATGGTTAAGCCGTCAAACATCTGGCTCTCAAGGGCTCTGGCAGGAAGCATAGCTTCCTGTACACAAATAGACATAACAGGCTTGTCAGGCTCTCCTGTGACTAGTTCACTACGTATGACTGAGCCATTTAAAAAATTAACCACTGCTGGTGGTACATGCTGGATACCTGTCTTCTCATGAAGCTCAGCGATACGGTCAAAAGGATTAGCCGCATTCCCCTTTACATTCGCACAGTACTCATTGCAGGCCATGCAGGTCACACAGTCCTTCAGGATATCTGTCTCTTTCCCTTCCATAAGGGCTTTCATTTCCGCTACGGCTTTCTCACTGTTATAATCAACGTACTGACATGCTTCTAGACACTCACCACACAGGTCACATCTTTCTGGATGCCACATTTTCCCATTAACCTCCTTGAGACATTATTTCAAATAGATTAGCACCATCAAACTTAACAATACTTAAATGTCCTTTCACGATTCGCAATCTTTACTTGAACCAGCATTAAAGTTAAATTACTTCAACTGGCGCTCCCTCCCACGCTTTGACAAACAATCGCTTCACATCCTTCGGCGTCGGCCCTGGTGCACAGCTAGCGAGGGTATTCGCTGCCATCGCATCCAATTTAGCCCTGAAAGTTGCTTCATCCACAATGCCCATTTCCTTTATTGAGGCTGGTATGCCTACCTCTTTTTTCACCTGCTCAAGCGCTACTATCAGCTTTTCCATTGCCTCTTTCTCATTGGCAGCCTGAAAACCAAGCGCTGCTGCCAGTTCACCTGCCCGAGGTGCTACAAAGGGGAAAACATAGGCTAGTACGTGGCTTAGCATAAGAGCACAGGCTCGGCCGTGTGCAATATTAAAGGCAACCTCTATTTGATGAGCACAGGCGTGAACCAAGTCCAAACGTCCGTTTGAGAAAGCCAAGCCTGCTATAGTGGCAGCCGTATGCATCTTTTCTCGGGCGGTTCTATCTTTACCATTGGCAACTGCCTTAGGCAGCCAGGTCAAAATGGTGTTGGCTGCTTTTATCGCTAACCCGTCAACGATATCCGATGGCGGAGTAAGCAAAAAGCATTCCACAGAATGAACCAGCGCATCACATCCAGTGTTAGCTGTAACACTGGGAGGCATAGTGGAGGCAAGCTCAGGGTCGATAATAGCAATATCAGGAGCCATATCGGCTGACATAAGGAAAACTTTAAACGGTGGGTCAACCTGGCGGTCGGTAATCAGCGCCCCGCTAGTAACCTCCGCCCCTGTGCCACTGGTGGTAGGGATAGCTATCAATCTTGCCTTCTGGCGGAAAGAAGTCCGCCGCACTGCTCTCGAAGCATCCGACAATGGCATAGCAGCAAGTTTGGGATTTTCATAGAAAGCCCACGCTGCCTTACTTGCATCGATAGAGGAACCACCACCCACCGCAATGAATAGGTCCGGTTGAAACTCGTTGGCTAAGGTAGCTATCTTAATAACAGTCTCTCCTGAAGGGTCAGCTTCAGTTTTGTTGAATACACTGGTCTCAATCCCATTTGCCTTAAGCATTGCCTCCACCCTAGCTATATGCCCCAACTTTTGCACCAGAGGGTCGGTAACAATAAGCGCCTTTTTACCGCTAACTCTTTTCAGTGCTTCCAAGGCACCCCAGTCATAATCTATTTCCCTAGGAGCAAAAAACCGTCTCATCATTTTCGTTCTCCTTTCCTATTGAATTTAATGTTTGAATTTTTCACCACGGTCGGCCTACCTCTTGCCCAAACTAAGAGTATGTCTCTATTTAATCTTACTTACTTCTAGGCCAGGTACCAGAATCTAACTCGGTGGTCTTCTTCCAACCACCTTTAGAATTTGGATCTAGCACATCCTCTCTCTCATCAACACCAGCCAAACTACGGGCAAGACTCTGCTTAAGAGCCATATCTGTTTCACGCTCGATCATAATCTTTTGTGCTTGAGGTGATCCAGCTCCATGCATTGATTCTGTATGATAACTAGGAGCAATTTGACCGAAAGACATAGCATGGATTAGCGTTAACATACGATACCGAGCCTCCGTAGGGATATCAGGAACTCCTTTTAAATATTTATCAACATACTTTCCTATCACAGGGTGTCTAAAGTCCTTCTCGGCAGGTGTTGTTACTAAAATACCGCCAGCTATATCCTCGGCAAGCCTAGTAAGCTCATAAGGAAATCTGGTCACGTTGTGCTTGCATACATTGGATATAAGTACGTCGCTCTGGCAATTACCAGCTTTAGTCTTCCACCCCTCGTAGGCAGAGGCTAGCCCACAGGCATGTACTGTCTCGGCGAGATGAATCATCTCACCGAGTTTCTCTCTGATATGAGGAGCTTTGCGCACTCCGTTATAATCAGCCATTGAGGCTGTTGCCCCAATGAGCACATCACCGATACCTGCTTTACAACCACCATAGCTCTGCCTATGATAAGCAGCAAACCTCTCCACCAGCACGATGGCAAATTCCTTTTCTCCACACATAAAAACCCTATCACAAGGCACGAAAACATTGTCGTAAATAGTCAGCGTTTCTTGTCCTCCAAAGTTGTAGTTGCCAACATCAATGTCACCTTCCTCAAGCTTGCGAGTATCGCAGGATTGTCTTCCATAGATAAGGATTACTCCCGGGGCATCTACGGGTACAGCGCAACTTACTGAATAATCCTCGTCACCCTCTCGCATGTTAAGGGTTGGCATAACAAGCATTTCGTGTGAATTCACAGTTCCTGTCTGGCTTGCCTTCGCTCCCCTTATTATAATTCCGTCATTCCTCCGCTCTACTACATGTAGAAACATATCTGGGTCAGCCTGTTTAGATGGGGGCACCCCCCGTTGGCCCTTAGCATCAGTCATGGCACCCTGGATACAAATGTCATTCTCTTGCGCATACTCCAGCCATTTTCTAAATCTCTTGTGATATTCCGTTCCATATTTCTCGTCAATCTCATAACTGGTGCTAAAAATGGCGTTAATTGCATCCATGCCCACACACCTCTGGAAACAACAAGCTGTCCTCTGTCCTAGTACCTTCTGCAATTTTACTTTCTTGACCATATCCTCAGGGCTTTTGTAAAGCGCATTGAATCTATTTACTTCCTTCCCTGTTAGCATCGATTTTGTAACTGCTAAGTCCCTGGTCTCAGGTTCGTGAGCAAGCTTGTAGGTCATTGCTACGGCATTCATCGATGGCCTGATGATAGGATTATCAACCCAATTATCTATCTTCTCTCCAAGTAAATAGAGGTTCTCTTTGAGTTCACGCAAGCTATCTATATATTCTTTAGCCGTCTTTAACATAAACCCTCCCTTATTAAATACTCCGAATAAGTATCCACACTATTTGCTCATTGTTCCAGGGAACTCGTCATAACGTTTTTGCTTTACTTACAGAACTGATAGTTATAGAACTGATGCTCATGTAGAACCAGCCATCCCTCCCTCTCCCCAAAGCAGAGGTTACCACAATTAACATAATCTCGTCAACGAGTTGTGCAAGCTAACCACATAGGTAACATTGGGCTGTGGATTTCAGCAAGTTCCTTTTCAACATACTCTACGGGAGCAAGACAGCCAAGAGATTGGTGCGGACGGTTGAAGTTATACTCGATAAGCCATTCAGTTAGCCGGGGA
>CAZQBR010000031.1:0-13288 GCA_964591975.1 uncultured Dehalococcoidales bacterium | reverse complement strand
ACTTCGCATTTGCCATCACGATAGCCACCACAAGGACCATTAACCAATCCTTTAGGGCATCTTGCAATAGGACAGATTCCGCCAGTCTTGTCCAGAATGCAATTTCCACAGCCAGCACAGCGTTCAGCCCATATGCCCTCTTCCACGGGCATTCCCATAAATAAAGTATCGAGTCCAGGGAGAACAGGAATTTCAGGGAACCGCTCACTAACAGCTTGAACCCCGACACCGCAACCTAATGAAAGGATTGCATCGGCATTTTTCACCTTCTCTTCGATTCCATCGAGGAATTCCCATTCGCACTGGCGCTCCACAGTATGTTCGCTAAATAGCTGTTCTCTACCAGATATCTTATCAGCCAAGCGTAAAGAAGCGGCAAGAACTCCCACCTCTTTATCCCCACCAGCAAAGCAGACAGCAACGCAGGTGCCACAGCCCAATATCAAAACGCGATCATACGGTTCAGCCATTTTTCTTATTTCTTCCAGCGGTTTTTGTTTTGCTACAATCATATTGGACCCTTTACCTCCTTACTGGGCTTGGCCCTAATTCCCTTATCTTCTCAGTCATTTCCTGAGCTACTTCGGCAAAGCGGACGCCCTCAGAAGAGGACATAAAGAACATCTCAAGCCGCTCACTTCCTAAACCAATCGCATCCAAGATAGCTTTGGCATCCTCTACTCTTCTTTTGGCACGAATATTTCCCCCAATAAAATGACAGCCACCTTCAAGGCAGCCAGCAACGTATACACCATCAGCTCCTAGCTCAAAGGCTTTCAGGATATGTAAAACATCAATCGTGCCTGAGCAGGGCAGTTTGATAATTCTGATATTGGTTGGATATTGTAATCTCATAACCCCAGCAAGGTCGGCGGCAGCATAAGCACAGTAATGGCAACAAAAGGCAACGATTACTGGTTCGAATTGATTTTGGGATATCATTTCACGTTCCATTAGCCAACCCCTGTTACCAAAGCTTCGATCTTCGCTTCCATCTGTTCTTCGTTATAATGGAAAAGCTTTATTGCCTTTCTGGGGCACTCTGCAGCACAAATGCCACAGCCTCGGCATTTAGCCACCTCTATCTCCACTACTCCTTTCGTATTAATATAGGGTACGGCATAGGGGCAGATGCGCACACAATTAAGGCAAGCTGTGCACTTATCGGGATCAACTTGACAAACAGCCCCACCAACTTCAAGTCGCTCCTTAGCTAAAATAGTGGTGGCTCGTCCAGCTGCCGCCTGTGCCTGGATTATAGCCTCATCGATAAATTTAGGGGAATGGGCAATGCCACACATGAATATTCCCTCTGAAGCAAAATCAACCGGGGCAAGCTTCACATGTGCCTCGTGAAAAAAGCCTTCTTTTGTGAGGGGCACTTTCAATATACGACTTAACTCCTCATTGTACTCGGAAGGAATCATGGCGGTAGCTAACACTAATAAATCCGGGGAAAGGATCAATCCCTCATCCAGAATAGGGTCAAAAATATCAATCTCCAGTTTGCCATTGGCGGGCTGGACTTGAGGAGGTCTTTCATCTGTATAGCGAATAAATAGAATGCCAGCCTTTCTTGCTTTAGTATAAAGTTCCTCTTTAAATCCATAAGTTCGGATATCCTTGTAGAGTATGTAGATGTTGGTCTCGGGATTTAGTTCTTTTATTTTGAGAGCGTTTTTGATAGCCGCAGTGCAACATACTCGACTGCAATAGTTGTGATTCTCCCCTGTAGGCCTGACACACAAGATCATAGCTATATCTTTAGCTTGAGTTACTTCCTCAGGCTCATAAGTAAGTTTCTCTTCCAGGTCGCTTAAAGTCATAACTCGTTTATCTTGCCCCAAGAGAAAGTCGCTTCCCCGATATTCCTTTGCTCCTGTAGCCACAATAGTTGCACCATGTTCAATTAACCGCTGTTTTTGCCCGTTTTCGCTAGCTAGGGTTGTCTTAAAGTTGCCCACAAACCCTTCTGTCTTAACCACAGTCGTGTCGCTAAGAACTTCGATGAGTGGATTTGCCATGGTGTTCTCTATCAAGCGATGTAGAAAGTCCTGGGGTTTTCCCCCATTAAGGGGGATATAAATTTTCCTCGCCCAACCCCCAAGTTCTTTCTCTCTCTCCACGAGGTATGTCTTAAAACCTTGCTCAGCTAGGTTAAGCGCTGCGGCCATTCCCCCTATCCCCCCACCAATGACCAAGGCATCATGGCTAAGCCCCAAGTTTACCCTATGCAGTGGCTCAAGCAAGGCAGCACGGGCTATTGCCATCCGGACCAAACTTTTAGCCTTTTGAGTTGCTTTTTCCGGCTCACGCATATGAACCCAACTACATTGGTCACGGATATTAGCCATTTCAAACAAGTAACGGTTTAGCCCAGCTTCCTTTATCGTTTCCTGAAATAAGGGCTCATGTGTCCTTGGGGTACAAGAAGCGACTATTACTCGGTTAAGGTTATGTTCCTCTATCATCGCCTTTATTCTTGCTTGAGTGTCCTGGGAGCAGGTATAAAGATTATCCTCTGCGTAAGCAACATTTGGGAGGGTTTTGGCATACTCAACTACTTCAGGGACATCTACATAACCACCAATATTTATTCCACAGTGGCAAACAAAGACGCCAATTCTAGGAGGTTCCCCTGTCACATCTTTTTCGGGTGGATATTCTTTTGCTCTAACTAAGCTATGACGTGCTGGAGAAAGTAAAGCTGAGGAATTGGCCGCTGCGGCGCTCCCCTGCATCACCGTCTCTGGTATATCTTTGGGACTCTGGAAGACGCCACAGACAAATATCCCTGGCTGCGAAGTCTCCGTTGGCGTAAATTCATTGGTTTGGCAAAATCCATATTTATTGAGCTCAATACCGAGTCTTCTGGCTAAATCCATACCTTTCTTAGAGGGCCGGAATCCCACCGAGAGCACTACTAGGTCGAATTCCTCGTTATGTAGCGTTCCATTCTCCTCAGCAAACTTGAGGGATAAATTCCCAGGGCCATCAACTTCTTGAATTTCATAAACTCTCGACCTTATAAACCTTACCTTGTGCTCCTCTTTAGCTCGATTATAGTATTCCTCATATCCCTTGCCCTGAAGTCTCATATCCATGAAGAAGATAGCAGTGTCCAAATCAACTCCAGCGTGTTCTTTAGCTATAATGGCTTGCTTTATAGCATAGGTGCAACAAACTGAAGAGCAATATCCAGCGCCTATGCTTTCATCTCTGGAGCCAACACACTGAATCCAGGCGACCTTATGAGGCAGCTTCCTATCTGAGGGTCTTAAGACCTTCCCTTTGTACGGCCCTGAAGCGTTCAAAATCCTCTCGAATTCAATACTGGTTACTACGTTGGGGTATTTTTCATAGCCATATCTAAGGAGAGAGCTGGGGTCGAATTCGTCAAGCCCGGGAGCCAAGATGACGGAACCCACCTCAATTTCCTCCAGCTCTTCTCTCATCTCATGATTTATAGCTTCAGCTTTGCAAGCAGCAACACATTGAAGACATTCGGAACAAACGCCACAGTTTAGGCATCTCGATGCCTCTTTTACTGCTTCTTCCTCAGTAAATCCCAATTTAACTTCTTCAAAGGTATCACGTCTTTTCTCCCAACTTATAGCAGACATTCTTTCTCGTGGTTTTTTCTCTTCGTTGGGGGGAATATCCCTTAAATTTACAGGTTTTTCCCTTTCCAAAACTCTTCCTTGCCTGAGGTCTTCACCGTTAAGATATCTTCTTATTGACTCTGCGGCGCGCTTGCCTGCTGCTACTGCCTCAATTGCTATCCCTGGCCCTGTTTGGGCGTCGCCTCCAGCAAAAACCCCGGGCCGATTTGTAGCAAGGGTCAATGCATCAGCAGCAATCGTGCCTTGTTTTGGCGTTTCTATCCCGCTGTCTCTCAGGAAGGAGAAGTCAGGAGTCTGGCCTATAGCAGGTATAATCATATCCGTGTCTATGGTGAATTCTGATCCCGGGATGGGGACGGGGCGTCTTCGGCCAGAAGCATCTGGTTCGGCAAGCTGCATACGGATGCACTTCACCTCAGTCACCTTGCCATTTTTAGAGACGACTTCAGTAGGCGCGGTAAGATATTCAATCCTAACTCCCTCAGTCAAAGCCTCTTCAATTTCCTCTTCACTCGCTGGCATCTCTGCTCTCGACCTTCGATAAAGGATAGTAACTTCCTGAGCGCCGAGTCGAAGTGCAGCTCTGGAAGCATCTATAGCTACATTGCCACCCCCAATCACTGCGACCCTCTCACCGACTTTAACTTCCTTTCTTAAGTTCGAGTCTCTCAGGAAGTCAACCCCATAAACCACTCCTTCAGAATCCTCACCAGGGATTCGAAGTTTCTGGCTCTGATGAGCACCAATACTAATGAATATGGCTTTATGTCCCTGCTGAAAAAGCTCATCCAAGCTCAAATCTTTGCCTATGGGAGTATTTGTCTTAATCTCCACCCCTAGTCGTTTTACATCTTGAATCTCGTCCTCCAACACTTTTTTCGGCAAACGGTACTCCGGAATGCCAACATGTAGCATCCCACCCAAGACAGGCAAGGCTTCGAAAATCGTAACCTGGTATCCTTCCTTTGCCAGATAATAGGCAGCAGTAAGACCTGCCGGGCCTGAGCCAATAATCGCTACCTTTTCCTCTTTCTTATCCATTACCTGAGGCAAAGCAGATTTCCCTTCGACTTTATCGGCGACAAACCTCTTAAGGTCGGCAATGGCTAAAGGCTCGTCTAGAGAGGCTCTCCTGCATTCTGTCTCACAGGGATGGGGACAAATCCGCCCTAAAATGCCTGGGAAGGGGAGTTCTTCCTTAACCAAATCGTAGGCCTCTTGAAATTTCCCTTGCCTAATTAGGGCGATATAGCCCTGTGCATTTACGTTTGCCGGGCAAGCATGAACGCAGGGAGCCCTGTCTTTCTTGTCAATGGTGAAAATATTGGGGAAGGCTTGAGCATATGGTCTATATATCGCTTTTCTTTTAGCTAAGCCTTCATCGAATTCGCTTTCCACCTCTACCGGGCAAGCCTCGGCGCATTCACCACAGCCGGTGCACTTCTCAGCATCAACATACCTTGCTCGTTTTCTAATCAAGGCCTTGAAATTACCCGGCTCGCCTTGAACCTCTGCAACCTCCGAATAGCTTAGGGTCTGGATATTAAGATGCCTACCACATTCAACAAGTTTAGGAGAGAGAATACACATGGAGCAATCATTGGTAGGGAGCGTCTTATCCAGCTGAGCCATTACGCCGCCGATAGCCGGCGAATCCTCTATCAAATAGACCTTATATCCTGATTCGGCGAGATCAAGCGCTGCCTGAATCCCCCCAACCCCGCCACCAACAACTAGCACAGCTCCCACTTTTTTATTTTCCAATTTTGCCTCCGTTTTAAAACCTTTTTGGAAATCTACCCAAATTTATCTAGCAGCCCGTCAACTGAAGGCACATTTAGGTTGAGGCCAAGGTCGGCTACTGGATCTGCGCCCATGGCAAGGCCAAGGAGCTGAGGATAAAGAAGAACGGGAATGTTATATTGCTTATTAAACTTTCCCGATACTTTCTTCTGCTGAGTAGCGTACATAAGGTAACAAGTCTGACATAGAAGAACCATACAATCCACCTCTTTGTCTTGTAGGTTGTCAAGCTTCTTGGCTATCAGGGAATGAGCCAAATCCTCAGAAACAGGAAAAACTTTGCCTCCACAGCACAGATTAAGAGTATCATAATCTATAGGAGTGGCATCTGTAGCAGAGATTAATTGGTGGAGAGTTTTGGGGTCATTTGGCTCATCAAATCCTTCAGAGGCCCATTGTGGTTTCAGATAGCGACAGCCATAATGAGGTGCTACTTGAATCTTCGATAAATCCCTCCTCACCTCTCCCCTTATCCTATCCAAACCCATATCTTCATAGATAACCCTTGAGACATGCTTCACCTTGGTCTTCCCGTGATATTCTAAGCCTATTGTTGATAGTTGCTTATTTATCCTGTCTCTTCCCTCCTGCTTTTTTAGCTCCTCCACCCCAGCTGCTAACGCAGTGAAACACCAAGGGCAGAGAGTGACAATAGCTAAGTCCTGAACTTCAGCAATAGCTAAATTCATTGCTGCCAATAAAAGGCCAGTTTCCATACTTATATTTATTTGATTAGCACCACAGCACACGAAATCTTCAATATCAATTAGCTCAATCCCAAAACGTTTACAAATCCACCTAGTAGAGAGTTCGTATTGAGGGACTCTTGTAGGGGTAGTGCAACCCAAAAATAAGGCATACCTCCTCATGACTGCTCTTTCGATCTAATTTCATCAGCGCCAGTTGATTGAATTAATTTTGCCGCCTTCCTTCCATCACCCTTGAGAGGAGGGAGAGAAAGTCCCTCTCTTTTCTTTACCCACGCTTCTTCAGTAGGAAACACTATCCCTGTTTGCATAACCTGCCTTGTCTGATTAACCCAGGAAGGAGGAGCATATCCCTCCTTTGCCGCCATATTTTTTAGCACGTTTAACACGTTGAAGAATTTTACATTCTGTGGGCAGTGTTGCTCACACTCAAGGCAAGTAGCGCAATACCAGATATAAGAGCTACTTAACACTCTTTTCCTCATCCCAAAATTTACCATTCTAGCTATCTTCCTTGGATCAAATTCTGTGAATATTTCATGGATAGGGCACCCGGCTGTGCAGGTTCCACAAGAAAAACAGGCAGTTATATAACAAGCAGCTTCATGGGACATTACCTCGAACTTAAAATTGGGATCGAGTTCCGCTGTTCGAACTGGTTCACTATGCAATTTCATCCTTTATGCCATAAGCGCTTCTATTTGGGCGGAAATGTTCTCATTCTCAAAGAGGTTTACTGAGATTACTCCAGATGGACAGGCTGCACCGCATGTTCCGCAGCCCTTACATAAGGTGGCAATTAGATGGGCAACTTTGTTCGTATTCTGTATGCCAAGCTCTATAGCTGAGTATGAACATGAAGCAACACAGATGCCACATCCTGAGCAGCTATCCTCCTTAATCGACACAGGAAGAGGGTATCCCTCTTTTGCCGCCATATCCTTTAGAACACCCCACACACTGGAGAACTTTACATTCTGTGGGCAGCATTTTTCACACAGAAAGCATTCCTCAGAACAATACCAGATATAACGGCTGCTTAACCCCTTTCCCTTCATTCCGAAATTTATCATCCTGATTATCTTTCTCGGGTCATGTTCAGGATATACTGCGTGGATGGGACACCCTCCAGTGCAGGTTCCGCAAGAAAAACAGGCAGTTATATCACAAGCAGCCTCACATGCTATGACTTCTCGTTTGAAATTCGGATCAAGTTCCGATACTCGGATTAGTTGACCAGGCATTAGAATCTTAATTCCTCAAAGAAAAGGCTTTTACGGATTAGTCTCATAGTCCCTGTCTACTTCTTCAACCACTTCTCAACTCGTATGAGAAGCTCAGCCGGGGCAACTGGCTTGTCAATAAAGTCTTCAGCTTCCAAAGTAAGTCCCTGGCTCACTCCTAATGAACTCTCCATGTATTTCTCCGAGAATGAAGTGATCATGATTACTGGAATTTGAGCTAGTTGAGGGTCCTTTTTCAATTGCTGGCAAACCTGAAAGCCATCTACTCCAGGCATAATGATGTCCAGGAGGACCAAATCAGGCTTTTCCTCACGGGCTTTTTTCAGCCCCTCACCACCACTGAGAGCGGTGATTACCTTATAGGGTTTGCTCTCCAATACCACTTTGGTTGCCTCAACAAAATCAGGGTCATCATCAACCAAAAGAATCCTAGCTCGTTTTTCCATTTCCCACCCCAGCTATTTGTGTCTCCTTTGTGCATGCAGGACTTGTCCTGTGCATGTTATTGCCCAGATAAACCTCAGCACTACGATTTTCCCCTTTTTAGAAGGTTTTCCACTCGCTTAACCAGCACGAATGGATCAATAGGCTTTTCAGCATAGTCGTCAACATCGAGACTTAAGCCAGTTTCCAACTGATAGCGCCTTCGGCTAACCTCTTCCCTTACCGAAGTGAGGACCAGGATGGGGATATTGCCATATTTCGACCATCGAGGGTCTTTCAATTCCTTGCAAACAGCAAAGCCATCCTTTCGAGGCATTAAGAGGTCTAGAATCATCAAATCAGCTCCTTTTTCTTTGAGTTTAGCCAAACCTTCCTCCCCATCCCGAGCGGTGACGACTTGATAGTTTCGCGCCTCAAGAACAGCTCCAATGGCAACTAGAATGTCTGGGTCATCATCTACAATTAAGATTTTTGTCTTCTGCTCTGCCATTATGCCTCCTTCTAGCTTCAGATTTACACTGCTGGTCTGGGAAGAAACCCAGCTTCCTCCACAATGCGAGGAACGATTTCCTCCCAAGCAACAGCCATAATGTGAATGCCATGAACCCCTTCAATCTCTTTCAGTTGCTCAATTGTCTCAAGACATATTTTGACCCCCTCCTCTTTGGCACTCTTGGCACCTTCAAGGCGGGTGATAATCTCATCCGGAAGACAGACTCCTGAGACATAATCTCTCATATAACGAGCCATTCCCACTGACCTAGTAGGAATAACCCCGGCAAGGATATGAACCTGCTTATCTAAACCACGGTTCCGTACCGCCTCCATCCACTTGGCAAACTTAGCCACATCGAAAATGGCCTGAGTTTGAATAAAATCAGCCCCAGCTTTCACCTTCTTAGCTAATCGTAAGACTCGGTACTCAAATGGGTCAGCAAAGGGATTGGCCACAGCACCAATAAATATAGGTACCTCGCCCGATATCTCCTCACCACATTGGAATTTCTTTTCATCTCGCATGGTTTTTAACATTTGAACTAACTGGATGGAATCGATATCGTAGACCCCTTTAGCCTCGGGATGGTTGCCAAGCGATTGATGGTCTCCCGACAAGCATAAGATGTTCTGGATTCCCAGAGCTAGCGCTCCTAAAACATCGCTTTGTATAGCCAGCCGATTCCTGTCCCGGACAACGACCTGCATTACAGGGTCAACCCCAAATTGTTTCAAGAGAACACAACTGCTCCAGCTCGACATCCTCACCACTGCCGATTGGTTGTCGGTGACGTTCACGGCATCACAATACGGCTTGAGCATCTCTCCTTTCCTCTCAATAGCACTACTAACAGGTCCTTTAGCTGGAGCCGCTTCAGTGGTGACGGCAAAAGCGCCGCTTTCCAAAACTTTTTCCAGATTAGTTCCTGCTTTCATTGTCTTTAAGTCCTTTCAATTTTAAGTCTAGCCCTTGAGCAAGGCAAAAATGAACTTGCTGCCTCTCCCCGTCTCGGGGCAAGGGCTTTCTGCCCAAATTCTCCCACCGTGAGCCTCGATAATTTTCTTACTGATGGAAAGCCCCAAGCCAGTTCCCCTAACTTCGGTGTCTCCGGCCACCCCACGATAAAAGTCATCAAATATCTTGGGCAACTCCTCAGAGGAGATACCCGCGCCAGTATCAGCCACCTCTACCCTGAGATAGCCATCATCCTCTTTTAGCTTAACAGAGATCTCACCTGGAGATGGAGTGAATTTAATGGCATTTCCTATTAAGTTAGTGACCACTTGTTTGAGGCGCGTCGCCAAGCCTTTAGTTTTGGGCATGTCTTGAGGTAAATCCAGCGTAAAATTCAGTTTCTTCTCCTCAGCTAGAGGACGAAGCATCTCGATGCTGTCACGAACCACCTCGGGCAAGGATAATTCCTCCATCTCCACCGCACCAACTTCAAAGCGGGAAATATCCAGAATATTATCAATCATCTCAATGAACTCAGCAATTCTGACGCAGCTTCGGGAGAGCATCTCCCTTTGCTTTTCATTTAGCTCGCCAACAAAACCACCAAGAATGACCTGAAGATAGCTCTGCACAGCAGCTAAAGGTGCTTTCAAATCGTGAGAGCAAACTGAGAGAATATGTGCCAGCATAATTCTAGTGTTGGCAAGCCGAAGAGAAACAATATCTACCAATTTCCTCATCACTGGTGAGCACAGTTCCGTGTCTTGAGCAAGGAGAGAATGCAAGGCATGGCCATCAACAGCAATCGCCTTAGCTGCAGAGATAGCTCGAGCACCCATAGTAAGGTGAGTTTCGAGGATGGCTGACCAACTAAAGACTCCACCGGGGGCGACGCTTTCAATAGTACCCCGTCTCACTGAGCCAGGCCGGGTCGATAGCCTAGCCTCGATGCCTACCTCTCCCTCCTCCAGAATATACAATTTCTTGGCAACATCGCCTTCAGCAAAGATGATTTCCCCGGGCTGGAAGCTTTCTTCATGGGAAAAAGTAGCTACCTTGGATAATGCCTCCTCGCTGACCTCTTCAAATATGCTGGAGGCTCTCAGAACCTGTAATATTGTTTCTTTGTTTGGCAAGTCAGTATTAATAACTTATCGCTCCTCCTCACATTTTGCTTATTATTATAACACCTATAACTCAGCGGCATCCAAAACTGCTGGGACTCTTTTCTCCCAGCCGATAGGCATGATGTGCACCCCCTGACAAAGCCCCCTGAGTTCGTTAATCAGTCGAGCAGCAATTTCAATGCTTTTGTCTACTCTTTTCTCTGCCTTCTCTATTTCCTCAATGAGATTATCAGGCACGTGGACTCCGGCAACATTTTTGTTCATAAAACGAGCCATACCAGCCGACTTCAGGAGAATGATTCCCGCTAACACCGGCACACCGAGATGTCTTACCGCTTGCATAAATTCCTCAAATTTCTTGGGCTCATAAACGGCCTGGGGTTGAAAAAATTGAGCCCCAGCTTTGGCCTTTTTCTCCATCTTGATAATCTGTGGCTCTAAAGGATTAGCGCCAGGGGTAACTGTAGCACCCAAGAAGAACTTGGGGAAACCTTGGACTTCCTTTTCTGCCAAGTCTCTACCTTGCTGCAATTGAACCGCAGCTTGGAGCAAGGAAACTGAGTCAAGGTCAAAAACAGGTTTAGCTTGGGGATGGTCACCTAAAGTAACATAGTCGCCGGTGAGGCAAAGAACATTCTCAATCCCGAGCACATAGGCACTGAGCAAATCTGATTGTATGGCAATGCGATTGCGGTCACGGCAGGTTATTTGAAAAATAGGCTCGATTTCCATATCTTTCAGAAGGTGACAAACTGCCAGTGAACCTAATCTCATTACAGCACTTTGTTGGTCAGTTACATTGACTGCTACAACTCTCCCTTTGTATAGCTCAGCTGACTCTAGCATTTCTTGAATGGCCACACCCTTAGGTGGGCCGACTTCACCCGTGACCACAAACTTGTGGGATTGTAATGCTTCGCTAAGTTTGCTCATGCCTCCCCTTTTGCTTTCTTTCCCGAATTCTACCGTTTAACTGGTCGCCCTGCAACAAGGCTTACGGTCCAATTCTTTGGAGGCACGATCTTCCCTAGCTTATCGAGTTGTCCCAGCTTAGTCAGCCTCTCGATAGTCAATTGCCAGGCACAAGGAATGCTTGGATCGACCTCACACTTACCACCTTGCGAGCCACCACAGGGACCGTTAAGCAAATGCTTGGAACATCTCGCTATGGGACAAATGCCACCGGTGGAATCTAAGAGGCAATCCCCGCAAGCAGCACAATATTCCAATAAGACGTTTTCTTCCCGATTCTCCATGCCGATAAAAAGGGTGTTTTGAGCCGGGAAGACAACGAATTCAGGAAATACTTCAGCCATAGTTTGCACCCCTACCCCGCAGCTCAGAGAAAGTATTGCCTCACTACCTTCTATTTGAGTTTTAAACGAGTTAGCCAGGAGGAAGGAGTCACATTGCTTTGCCACCGAGGTAACTTTGAAGTTAAGATCCTTGCCTCTTTGCCTGCCACCAAGCGTGAGCAATTGACTCAAGACCTCAGCTTCTTTTACACCCCTCGGTGGCTGAGTGCAGCCGTCGCAGCCAACAACCAAAATATTGGTGTAAGGAAGCAAGAAATCCAAAATCTCATCTATGGGTTTCTCCTTGGTTACTACCATTTTCCCTCCAGCCTTTGTTTGAATTGCCTCAATTCACTGCTAAAGCTTTGAGGATATCTTGGAGATATAGTGCAGAGGTGAAGCCTTTCCTCAAAGCCGATCTGGCTTAGTTTCTCCTTTAACGCTTTAACTTGTAGCTGAGCTACTTTACTTCCTTTCTTCAGCTTGCATTCCTCTTCGAGGCAAGCCACTATTAAAATACCATCTGCCCCTTTGTTAAAAGCCTCCAAAATATGTAAAGCATCGACTCTGCCAGCACAGGGAAGATCTATTATGCCAACGTTTTCATCTGGCTCTTCTTTTAATGGCGGGAATAATGGCGGAAAAGCCGCCCACTGACAGCGGAATACCAAAATCTTTGGCTTCTGCTCCGAAAATAATTTGGAGAGCAAGACTGATATCCTTTCCTTCTCCCAGCCTTCCAGCTGTAAAGCCATAGCTGGACATACGGCAACACACAAGCCGCAGCCCTGACAAGCTTCCAAATCAAATTCCGCTGCCTCAGGACTTTCCAGCTTGGCTGCATTATAAGGACAGTAAAAGACACAATTGCCGCACTTGATACATCTATCTCTATCTGCCACTACCTTTGGAGTATTCTGTTTCAGGCTGATAACTTCTTTCCCATAGCCAAGTTGTTCCAGCAAGAGATTAAGTGCTTTAATTTTGCGTCCGGCAATCAAACTCCCTTTCTTAAATCGGCAGAATTCTTCTTGACAGGCAAGGACATAGATTTTTCTAATTCCGATAGTTACAGCACTTAAAAATATCTCCTCTGGAATGCGACCAACGCAGGGAACAGACAAGGGGATGAATTTCGATACCCCAAATAGCTCTTGGGGCAAAGTAAAGTCAGAGGCACTTCCTTTACACATTATAACTAGCGCATTGGCATCAGAGTCCCTCTTCGACTCCTTTATATAGCTGACTAAGGAATCTATATCATAATAGTCTATACTAAGGGCTTTGGCAGGACAGCTAGAGTAACAAATTCCACACACATGGCACTTTTCTATTTCCAAAAACGTTTTGCCATCCCTTCTTGTTAAGGCTTCAAAGGGACAAAGTGAGGAGCAAATAGAGCAATTACTACAATAGTCTTCGTTTAATTGAAGAGCTACTCTTACTTCGGTCATTAGCAGATTATTCTTCTATAACCCAGCAACATCTCAGACTGCTGGGACTCTTTTCTCCCAGCCGATAGGCATAATGTGCACCCCCCGACAAAGCCCCCTGAGTTCGTTAATCAGTCGAGCAGCAATTTCAATGCTTTTGTC
>CAZQBR010000030.1:0-13361 GCA_964591975.1 uncultured Dehalococcoidales bacterium | reverse complement strand
TGTTCGTCCGAGCCAGGCATTGGGCTACCTTACACCACTGGAATATCTAGAACAATATCGGCAAAATAAGATAAAGGAGAAGGTGTCACCAACCACCTGAACGAGTACACTAGCTTGTTGGTAAAACAAGGTTGTGGTATAGTTTTGCCAGAAATTATGGAGGTGCTGAATATGGAAATTAAGAAAGTATGCGTTGTAGGCTCAGGGATAATGGGTGGTGGGATAGCGCAGGTATCAGCGCAGGCAGGCTATGAAGTGATTATGGTTGATGTGAAACAGGAGTTTCTTGACCGGGGACTGGGCGCGATAAAAAACAGCCTTGGTAAATTTGTGAAAAAGGACATGATGAATCAAGCGGATGTGGACAAAATCTTGGCTAAGATTCACACCTCAACGGATTTGAAAGATGCTGTTAAGGATGCTGACTGTGTTATAGAGGCAGTGTTTGAGAGGGCAGAGGTAAAATTGCAGGTATTCCGGCAGCTTGAGGAAGCATGCCCCGAGCAAACTATTTTAGCTTCCAACACTTCGGGAATACCAATAAGCCTGCTTGCCTCTGCAACTAGGCGTCTGGACAAGGTTATAGGCGTGCATTTCATGAATCCTGTACCTATGATGAAGAGCGTAGAAGTAATAAAGTCCTTACTTACCTCAGAGGAAACTCTAAAAGCGAGCGTTGATTTTGTGAAATCTCTGGGCAAGGAGCCTGTTGTAGTCAAGGACTCCCCTGGATTTATAGTGAATAGGATAGGAGCAGCAATGTGGAATGAAGCAGCGAAGGTATTAGGGGAGAACCTAGCGACTATAGAGGATATAGATAAAGTAACGAAGTTATCATTTGGCTGGCCCATGGGCCCATTTGAACTACTGGACCTGCTTGGCATAGATGTCGTGACAGACTTTCTAGAGGGGGTTTACCAGCAGACTGGATGGGAGAGATACAAGCCTGCTCCGGTATTAAAGAGGATGGTAGAAATTGGATATTTCGGGAGGAAAGCAGGGAAGGGTTTCTATGAAGTGTTTGGCAAGAAATAAATTTTATCCCTAATGGAGTTAAAATGGCACAGAAAGATAACGCAAATAGCATATATGCGAAAAGTGAGAGGGTTGCTACCATAACACTCAATAGACCCAAGGTGCTGAATGCGCTGAATACTGCATTGTTGGCAGAGTTACATGATGCACTCGAATATGCAGAGAATGATGAAAATATTGGTGTGATTGTTATAACTGGCGCAGGCGATAGAGCCTTCTGTGCAGGTGCAGATATTCCTGAAATACAAGGTCTGAGTCCTATAGAGGGAAGAAATTATTGTCTATCGGGACAGGAAATCACCAGATGCATGGAAAGGATTAGGAAGCCAATAATGGCGAAGATAAATGGATTTTGTTTAGGTGGAGGGCAAGAAATCGCTATGTCTTGCGACTTTAGAATTGCCTCTGACAAGGCGAGATTTGGCCAGCCTGAAGTAAACCTTGGCATTATTCCTGGCTATGGAGGAACTCAGAGGTTAACAAGGCTTGTAGGTAAAACCAAGGCCATGGAAATTGATATGTTGGGCGAGTACATTGATGCCAACGAGGCATACAGGCTGGGACTGGTAAATAAAGTTGTTCCCGCTGAGGAATTGGATAAAGCGGTGGATGAATTTGTGCAAAAGCTTTTATCAAAAAGCCCTGCAGTTCTTGGGATAATAAAGTTAGCAATAAATAAGGGAATAGAAATGGATTTAGACCGCGCACTGTATTATGAAGCTGAATGTTTCGGCTCAGCGCGAGCATGTGAGGATTCAAAAGAAGGGTTGCAAGCATTTCTGGAGAGGAGGAAGCCTGAATTCAAGGGAAGATAATCAGGTTCCAATTTTTGTGCTGGAAAAAGGGTAATATTCATTAACTGGAGTATTTTTGTCGGATCTTTGAGGTGGGGAGGTAGCAGTATTTTAGCCCAGTTGCTTCTTCTCGGGGGCAGGGATAGTTCGTCAGTTTAGCTTCAAAGCGAAAAAAAGATTAGGGCAGCATTTCCTTGCGGATGAACATGTGTTGGACTGCATTCTCTCTGCTGCTGAGCTTAGCCAAGATGACATTGTAGTTGAGATAGGTCCAGGCTTAGGTATACTGACCAAGAGCTTAGTTGAGCGAGTCGGTAAAGTTATCGCCATAGAGCTTGACTCCAAATTGGTTAGCATATTGAGAAAAAGATTATCTTCTTCCTCCAATATCGAAATTATCCATGCTGATGTACTCAAAGTCACCCCGGAGCAATTTCTAGGGAATGACTTAGCTACTTCCAGATTTGCCCAAGGCTATAAAGTTGTAGCCAATCTTCCTTATTACATTACTTCACCGGTGCTACGTCATTTTCTGGAGGCTTCGCTTAAGCCCTCAATGATGGTGGTAATGGTGCAGAGTGAGGTTGGTGAAGCCATAGCTGCTATTCCTGGTAAGATGAGCTTGCTCAGTGTTAGGACTCAGCTCTACAGCAAACCAACCATTATAGCCCGTGTGCCAGCAAAAAGTTTCTATCCTCCGCCAAAGGTGAATTCACTTGTTTTACGCCTCGATGTATATTCCAATCCGCCTATTGGAATATCTGATGTCACGGATTTCCTTGATACAGTTAGCTGTGGTTTTAGCTCACCCCGCAAGCAGCTTCGTAATTCCTTAGCTCAAGCTTTGGAGATGCCTCCTGACCAAGTTGTTCTGCTATTGGAAAAGGCAGGAGTGGAAGCCAAGCGGCGGGCTGAAACTCTGAGTCTCAAGGAGTGGAGCAAGGTATGGGAAATCTTTGCTCCATTTAGAAAGTAATCGCTATGTTAACCTTTTATGCACCAGCCAAAGTAAACCTTATTCTTGAAGTCCTGGGTAAACATAATAATTATCACCGGGTTTCCAGCATTGTTCAGGCGATAAGCCTGTATGATATCCTCAAATTTGAGTCAAGCGAGGAAATATATTTTAAATGCAACGAGCCAAACTTAGAACACGATAACTTGGTAACAGAAGCTGCCATGCTCCTCAGGAAGGCTACAAGGTATAGCAAGGGGGCACGGATCGAGCTTTATAAACATATACCCTGGGGAGCGGGGTTAGGAGGGGGTAGCAGCGATGCCGCTGCTACCCTTTTAGCTCTTAATGAGCTTTGGGAGTTGAGACTGTCGCTTTCTGAGTTAGTTCATTTAGCATCTAAACTAGGCTCAGATGTCCCCTTTTTTATCTATAGAGGCACAGCTTTGGTAGAAGGGGAAGGAGAAAAGGTGACTCTATTACCATCCCTACCCTCAACTTGGTTTGTTTTACTTGTACCACCACTACCTAAAATCTCAGGTAAAACGGCGCAGATGTACAATAAATTAAACACTAGTCATTTCACTGAAGGTCAATTTGTTCGTGCAGTTTTACCATCTTTAATGCAAGGAAAAATGTTTGACCCATCCCTTATGTTCAATGTTTTTGAAAAAGTGGTGGTTGATGTCTTTCCCCAAGTTAATAAATACAGGGAAACCCTTGAGAAAGCTGGAGCCCCAGGCGTTCATTTAGCTGGCTCCGGCCCGTGTCTTTTCACCCTTTTCTTAGAGGAAGAAAAGGCTAATGAACTGCTTTTGCACCTGAGAGAGCAGGGGTTAGAATGCTATACAGCAGTTCGTCTTTCAGGAATAGCTAGGTAACTAACGTAATTGCAGTGGAAAAGCTAAAGCAGCAAAGATGGCTTAAGGTAGTGCTTTACCTTGTTATCCTCATTGTCCTTAGCGTTGGCCTTGTTTACTTACTTCGATATCTGATGACTTACTTTGATATCTCAGCAGGTGGGTTTGCCACCACGGCTTATTTGGTCGTTTTTGGAACCACCCTGGTATGTAATGCCAGCATTATGGTTCCTGTGGCTATTCATACATCTGTAATGATGGCAGCGGCATCGCAGTGGGATCCTGTTCTTATAGCTTTGATAGCCAGCGTGGCTGGCACCTTGGGGGAAATAAGTGGCTATTACGCTGGTTACTTGGGAAAAAAGATAGTGGCTGCTGAGGGCATGCCAGGATATAACAAACTTGTAGATTGGATGAAGCGGCATGGTCCGTTAGCTATTTTCCTCATTTCCCTTCAGCCTATTTTGCCGGTTGACATAGCTGGACTTACCGCCGGGGCTTCAAGGATACCGCTATGGAAGTTCCTATTACCTTGCTGGGCAGGAAAATTTCCTAAGTATATTTTGTTTTGTTATTTTGGCTTTGGACTTCTTAATCTTCTTCCTTTATAGCTCTAACTGATAAGGCTAGTTTCTCCTCATCTCCTTTAGTCTTAACCTCTCCATCTAATTTTGCCTTATGCAATGTTTGGAGGACCTTTCCCATCTCTGGTCCGGTGGAGATGCCTAACCTTTTTAGTTCCTCTCCGTTAAGGAAAATTTTCACATAGCGCAGTTTTGTGAGAAATAACTGGAGGTGGCTCTGTATTGTTGAAGATTCCGAGGCTATGGCATTTGCCTGTATGGCCAATGGATCATATTCGTGGAGCAGGTAATAAACCTCGCTAACTTTCATGTAAGATTTGCCCAGTGGGGAGAGCCTAGCCTCGAGGTGAAGTGTATCATGCAGCACTCGGGATAATTTTTTCGGTATGTTAAGATGACGGAGAAATTGCTCATTTTCCCTTTCGCTGAGTGGATAAATAAGGAGACAGAAATAAAGCGAGGGCAATTGATTGGGCTTATTTAAGCAGCGTGCTCTATCAAATTTCTCAGCTATCCAGCCATTGCCTTTGAAGGAAGGACTTAGCCTTTGCAGCACTCCTAGTTCGCCAAGTCGCTTGATAGCATGCTCTGGGTGTTTCTCTCTGAAGATTAATTCTAGCTCATGCCTCATTCGGTCACCGCTTATGGTGTCTAACTTGGGAATATCTCGTTTAAGTAGCCGGGCAGTCTGTGTTTCAAGCCTGAATCCTAGCCTTTGTTCATAGCGAATGGCTCGTAAAATCCTGGTGGCATCATCGTTGAAACTTTTGGGGTGTAAAATGCGAATGAGATGCTGCTCTAAGTCGCTTTTACCCTGATAGGGGTCGAGCAATTCTCCATAGTTGTTTGGAGCCAGAGATATAGCCATGGCATTGATAGAGAAGTCTCTGCGAGAAAGGTCGGTGTTGAGGGTACCAGGGGCAACTGTTGGCAGTGCTCCAGATTTGGCATAGCTTTCACTACGTGCAGTAGCCACATCCAGGGTGAAATTGCCGTAGCTAAGCTTAGCGGTGCCAAAGCGTGGATGCACGACCAACTTTGCTTGACTAATTCCAGCTATTTGTTGAGCTAACTTCACAGCGTCCCCTTCGACCACCAAATCTAGGTCGAAATTGGGATAGCCTAGGAGCAAATCGCGCACCACACCGCCGACAAGGTATACTTTCCCTCCCTGCTTTTCAGCCTGTTTGCTGGTGGTTTTGACTAACTCTAAGACTTGCTGAGGTAGATATTGCTCAATTTGCTGGGCAAGGTTCATTGGTCCAATTTTAGCCAACTTAAATCCTGAAGTCCTCAAACCTTATAACTATCTCGATAGTATACCAACAGATATAGCTCTTTGAGCAAGTCAGACTCGTTATGTCGTATAATCTGCTGTAAATAATCCTTATTCCCTGTGCGAAGAAATTCTTTCCATAATAAAGGGATGTCCTTGCCACTTATTACCGGCTCATTGAAATAATACTCGGCGTGAGAGAATAGCTCATCTAATTTAGGCCACTTAAGACAAAGCTCCTCTGCTTTTTCCTTCCAGGGCTGGAATAAGTCTATGCCTTCTACATCAATTCCTTTAGCTTTGAGAAATTCCTTCTCAAAGGAAAGATTATAGGCATAAAATGGTTTGGGTAACTCAGGAGCAAGTTTGGCAATTTGAGCGATAAAGGGCCCTTCTTCACTTGAAGTCCGGCATATTATCCTCAAGTGGTTGCTCTCAATATAGCCAAAAATAACTACCTCATCACAGCCGACGCTAAGTCCGGTGGTTTCTATATCGAGCAAGGTTCCTCGCGGAATGCCTACCATTAACTCCCGAGCATATGAGGTGGTTGTCCTTTCCATCACTCTTCTATCAATTATTATACAATCTAGATTACACTAGTAACAGAGCAATTTATTTAGAACTTATGGTGCGTTACAATTAGTAATAAGCGGTACGCCATGTGGTCTCAAAGTATAGGTAAAATTTTGATTCTGGGCGTTTTTTAGTCTTCTTCGGCTTGCTACTGGTTTTCTGGCAGCGGATCCCATTTCTGAGAAAGCTCCCCGGTGACATACTCTTGCAGAAGGGGAATTTTCAGTTTTCCTTTCCCATTATGACTTGCCTCATAATTAGCATCTTGCTTGCCATTGTTGTGGATTTTACAATCCACCTGTTTCGGTAACTGCTGAAATACTAGGGCTGTTTTTACATAGGGAGTTGGCGCGCCATGCTCTACGAAAAGAGGGGAGCTTTAATAATTAAAGCTCCCCGTGAATATCTCTATTCAATTGTCTCATCACCCCTACTCTTCCATTCAGCTTTAACCTGACTAACTATTGCTCTCATTTCCAAGAGCCTTATATTACCAACAAAGAGCTCAGGGCTTCCAGAAGCTCTCCGCCAGCGCATCTTGACTTAGTTACCAGGCTCCACGCCTACTTACGCTGGCGAAGAGCCCAAGCTGGGAAAAACCACCGACATAACCAAGCTTGCTTCCGCGTCATGCCTCCCTCCTCATTGAAAATTATAGCAGGAATAGAGGCAAAAATCAAACTCGTGTGCTGGCTGACCACATAGGTAACACTGGACTATAGATTTTAGCAAGTTCCTTTTCAATATACTCTACGGGAGCAAGATAGGCAAGAGACTGATGAGGGCGGTTGAAGCTATACTAAACAAGCCATTCGGTTAGCCGGGGATTGAACTCTTCAGGGTCTAAAGATAGATTGGAGTTGTAGAGCCACTCGTACTCCAAAGTCTGGTTAAACCTTTTTATCTCCGAGTTATCCTTAGGGATTCTAAAACCACTCCCACAATAAATTATTACCCTGGTAATGATCTCCTGACGCAAAAACACTCCGTGCTATTTTTATCTCCAGATGTTAAACTCTGTAGTCCTCGGCTATCCTTAATATTAAGAAGTAGTCTGGAGGGAAGCCATGATAAAAGCTGCAATCGTGGGAGCAACGGGCATCGTTGGTCAGCAATTCCTCGTTGCCCTGAAAGATCACCCTTGGATTGAAATTACTGCACTTGCTGCCTCCGAGAGGTCAGCAGGACGCAGCTATAAACAGGCAATAACCGATGCTTCATCAGGAGCCCTGCGCTGGTTTTGCGAGGAGCCTCCAGCGGAAGAAGTTATGGAAATGCCAGTCCAGAATGCCACCGAAATGGATGTCTCTACCATAGACATCGTCTTTTCCGCTATAGAGTCTGCCCCGGCGAAAATCCTCGAACCGAAATTTGCCGTTGACAAACCTGTTATAAGCACGGCCTCAGCCTTCCGTTACGATGACGATGTACCCATTCTAATCCCGGGCATCAACTCTGAACATGCCAGAGTGCTCCAAGTTCAGAGAAAATCACGGGGTTGGAAAGGTTTCATTACACCTATTCCCAACTGCACCACCGCTGGTCTGGTAATAACACTAAAACCAATCTACGAGACCTTTGGCCTAAATACTGTCGTAATGACTTCGATGCAAGCTATGTCTGGCGCAGGCCGAAGCCCTGGAGTGCTCGGCCTCGATATTCTAGACAATGTCATACCTTTTATTCCAGGGGAAGAAGAAAAGGTGCAGCGGGAAACACAGAAAATCCTGGGCAATTTTGAAGGCAGTTCAATAAGTCCAGCGAAATTCGACCTAAGCTGCACCTGCACCCGTGTTAATGTGCGGGAAGGACACACAGAATCAGTCTTCGCTTCTACCCAAAAAGCCTGCGAGGTAGAGGACATCGCAAGAGCAATGAGGGAATTCGTCGGTTCATCCGAAGAAACCGACCTGCCTTTAGCCCCCAAACATATGATAATCGTGCACGAAGACCCGTTCAGGCCCCAACCTCGACTTGACCGTGATGCCGAGGATGGCATGGCCACCGTGGTCGGTAGAATCAGGAAGGATGTTGCTCTAGAAAATGGCATCAAATATCTCCTGGTATCCCACAACACCAAGATGGGGGCGGCTAAAGGCGCAGTCCTTGTAGCTGAACTCCTTATCAGGGATGGATATATCTCTTAGATGCTGAGCTAAGAGGTCCAAATCCTCTCGCCCCAATTTTTTCTTCCTTCCACTTGTCCATCTCACTGTTTTGCCAACCTACACCAAATTGGCTACACTCATGCATATAGTCAAGCTTTAGACCTGGGAAAAAGGTAGAACAAAATGGCAGCCCTAAAAACATCACCAAAAGAGCAGATCCTGATGCTTAAGGAAATGCGAGGGAAATTAAGATTAAGAACGGACAGAAGATAAGCCTGTAGCAAACTCTACTGGTGCCAGATAGCCCAGCAGGCTATCTGGCTGGTAGCTACTGTCCTCCTGCCCCAAAACTTCCGCAACAACCTGCGCCTCATCACCATTCTGGAAGATTTCACGGTTAAGGCATTCATCATGTAATTTACCATTGAAGCTCTCTATGTAGGATATAGCTAATGCTGTGCTCTCCTTTGCCTCAAACCGTGTAGCTTCATAACTGGGCATACACTGAGTGTCGATGGTGGATATGCTATGGTTTAATCTGAATATTGCAGTAACAAGCAGGTAGCAAATGAGTAAGGGGGGTCGCTATGGCAAAGACATTACAAGAAAGGGGATATCCGATAATTGATGTTCACGGGCATCACGGGAATCTCAGAGCATTAAGTGATGGTAATCCAAGTATGTTGCCGCCAATTACCTGGCAGTAAATCACTTTAGAGAGATACTTCAGATACCACGAACTGACTACAGAGCGGCTATTAGAGACTCTCACCAGCAAGGAGGAAATGATAGAAACACTTAAGAAATATGGTGCGCGCTTCTGTACCGTGGCCTGGATGGTTCCTATCTGGCAGTGGAGATAGGGCAAACTAATGATTATATAATCCAGGGCAGGGGCATATGCTAATCTCGTGGATATAAATAATGCGGCTGCTGACTCTCCCGAGCTCAAAATAATAGTGATTCGCTTTTGCGATTCCTTTATAGAAGCAACGGAGTCGGTTTATATGCACGAGGGGAATGTTTTTGGGAGACCTCTGGAGCCTTGCCGCAGTATTTTCCTAAAAGGATAGTTCATGATATAAATACTCGCTTCGAACCAAGCTTATGTTTGGTAGTGAATATTCCTATTTTCGTTTGGTAGAGGATATTCTTGAGGGGTGGAAAAGAGATTCTCAGTTTCGAGAGGGGATACTGAGTTGCTTTTCCACAAGAATGCCCTAAATATTTTGGCTGATAGGTTTTGAAATGTCGGAGTTGTCTTGAGTCCCCGGAAGGTACTTTATTAGCACAAAGCCTTTTCTCCCTGAGCAGTGAATAAGAGCAGGAAAAAGTTTTGCCAAGAAAGGAGGGGTTAATGACAATTGATAAAATTTGCATAATAGGAACGGGTAATTTCAGTGAAGGGCTCAGCAAAGTAGTTTCCAGAGCCGGCATAAAAAGCATTATAAGAGACGTTACCAAAAACTTGGCCGAGGAGCTTAAAGATGTTCAACTGGTCATTGAAGCTCTGCCCGAGGATTTAGCTCAGAAGAAGGAAACTCTTCGAGAACTTGACAGAATTTCGCCTAAAGATGTTGTATTAGCTTCAACTACAGCTTATTTGAGCATCACTGAAATAGGAGTGGCGACAGAAAGGCCAGATAAAGTTATCGGCTTTAATTTTTGGCCTTATGACCCGGAAGCAAAGTTGGTTCAGATAACCAGGGGTATTGAGACCTCAGATGCAACCTATGAAGCGTGTAAGAGCTTTGCGGAAAATATTGGTAAGACGACGGTTACCGTCAAAGACTCTCCGGGGCTTATTTTAAATCGAGTTTTAGCATCAATGATTAATGAAGCTACTTTTGTACTGTCATATGGCATTGCCAGCTGTGATGATATAGATAGCATGTTAAAACTAGGAGCTAATTTCCCTAAGGGCCCTTTAGAGTATGCTGACTATTTAGGTTTAGACAATGTTCTCAATACCTTGGAGCTACTTTATAGGGAGTTAGGGCCTCAGTATCGTCCTTGCCCACTCCTTAAGAAAATGGTTGCAGCTAAGATGTTAGGTAAGAAGACAAAGAAAGGGTTCTATCAGTATGAATAGGAGGGTATCATGGAACTGAAGTGCACTATCTATAAAAAGGAAAAGAACATAGCCACTATCACTATAAATAGACCCGATAAAAGAAATGCCTTGAACCGGGAAAGCAGAGAGGAACTTATTCAGATTTTAGAGGATGTGAGGTCCGATAAAAATATTAGGGTGCTTATTCTCACCGGGGCAGGGGAAAAAGCTTTCATCTCAGGTTCAGATATTACTGAGCTTAAGGAGTTAAGCCCACTTCAAATGCAGGAATTTATGGCTACCATCGGCCAGCAACTATACACCGATTTTGAGAACTTAGACATCCCATTGATTGCCAAGATCAACGGCTTCTGCTTAGGGGCTGGGCTAGAATTAGCCATGTGTTGTGACTTACGAATAGCCTCAGAGAATGCAAAGTTAGGCCAACCAGAATTGAATCTTGGCATTCTTCCTGGTGGAGGAGGAACTCAAAGATTACCTCGTTTAGTGGGAGTTGGTAAGGCAAAGGAGCTTATCTATAGCGGGGATTTCATAGATGCTAAAGAAGCGGAAAGGATCGGATTGGTAAATAAAGTAGTACCATTAGATAAGCTTGATGAAACAGTCAAGGAACTAGCAGGCAAGATAACGAGTAAAAGCCCGATAACTATTAAGCTGGCAAAAAAGGCGATAAATAAAGGAATGCAGGCACCATTGGACGTTGGGCTTGGCTATGAAGTAGGAGTTCAATGTCTTTCTTTCTCCACTGAGGACCATCTTGAGGGGCTTAATGCTTTCTTAGAGAAGAGGCCGGCTAAATTCACCGGTAAATAGGGGCAGGAGGTAAGAAAATGGAGATCAAAAGTATAAGCGTGATGGGTGCTGGAGTTATGGGCCACGGTATCGCCCAAGTAGCTGCCCAGGCTGGAATTAGCGTAACCTTGAGTGACATAAAGGAAGAATTCGTTCAAAGGGGAATTAAAAATATTGAACAGTTCATGAACCAAGGAATTAAAAGGGGCAAGCTTGCTGAAGAACAGAAGAAGGAGACCTTAGCAAGGATTAAAGGTGTCACAGACTTAACGGAGGCGGTAGAAGGGGTTGACCTTATTATCGAAGCTATTGTGGAGGATTTAGAAGAGAAGAAGCGGTTCTACAGAGAGCTGGATGAAATATGCCCAGCTAATGTGATTTTTGCTTCTAACACTTCCTATTTGAGCATAACTGAGTTAGCGGCGGCTACGAAAAGGCCTGACCGTTTTATCGGTATGCATTGGTTTAACCCACCTCAACTCATGAGCTTAATAGAAGTAGTAAGAACGCCAAGCACTTCCGAAGAGACGGTAAGCGCTATTGTTGACCTCTCTAAGAAGGCAGGAAAGACCCCAATGGTATGCAAGGATTCACCCGGCTTTGTGGTAAATAGAGTTCTTCAGCCTTGGTATAACGAAGGGATGAGGCTTCTTGAGGAAGGAACTGCCACAGCACAAGATATTGACACTGCCATTAAGCTTGGCGGTGGTTTTCGCATGGGGCCTTTGGAGCTAAGAGACCTTGTAGGATTAGATATTGGGCTTAAAGGCACCCTTGCTATTTATGAGCAGCTTAGAGATGATAAGTTCAGACCTCCACAATGCCTTATAAAAAAGGTTCAAGCCGGGCACTATGGAAGAAAGACTAAGAGGGGTTTCTATGAATACCAATGATCTCAAGTTAAAGTAAGATGATGAATAGCTCAGAGCAAAAAAAGAAGGTAAGCATAATGGAAAAAGTTGTTGTAATTAGTGCTGCGCGAACGCCAGTGGGCAATTATGGAGGTGCTCTACGAGATATGCCAGCATACGACCTGGCTGTTTTAGTTCTTAATGAGGCAATAAAGAGAGCTAGGGTAGAGCCAGCCTCAGTTGATATGGTAATTATGGGGCAGAATTATCAAAGTGGCGAGTATGTGAATATTGCTCGCATGGCCTTGCTTAAGGCTGGTTGGCCAGTGGAAATTCCTGGCCTTACGATTGATCGGCGATGCCCTAGTGGCTTTGATGCGATTTGCCTGGGTGCTACACTGATCCAGAGCGGAAACGCAGATATTGTAGTCGCTGGTGGTGTAGAAAGCATGAGCACTGCTGAACTTTATACCACTGGAGACCTAAAGTGGGGATTAGGGGGAAAAGGCGACATGCCTAGAGGTCATGCTTCCCTCTCAACATGGGGAATACCACTATATGATAGGGTGCTGCGCGCTAGGGTTATGTCTCAGCCTGAGGAGAGATTTGGCGTCTTACCAACGATGATGACATGGGCTGAAACAGCAGCTAAGGAGTATGACATCCCGAGGGAAGATATCGATAAATGGGCGCTGCTGAGCAACCAAAGAGCTTGTGCTGCTATCGACTCAGGAAAGTTTAAGGAGGAGATTGTTCCTGTCTCTGTTCCACAACGCAGAGGCGAGCCAATATCCTTTGATAAGGATGAGCGCCCTCGCCCTGATACTAGTTTGGAAGCGCTTTCCAGATTGAGACCTATTTTAGGTGGAATCTGCACTGCGGGTAACTCATCTGGTGAGAGCGATGGTGCGGCAGCCTGTGTGATAACATCGGAGGAAAAGGCGAAGGAAATAGGTGCGGAGCCAATGGGCTACCTCAGGTCTTTTGCTATGAGCGGTGCTAACCCTACTCGTGTGTGGGAAGCAGCAACAGTAGCGGCTAGAAAAGCACTTGAAAAAGCAGGGCTTACATGGGATCAGATGGACCTCATTGAAATCCACGAGGCTTTCGCTGCCCAGGTATTGGCAAATATCAGGGAGCTAGGGCTTAGTGAAAAGGATTATGATAGGATAAATGTTAATGGCTCCTGTGTTGCTATTGGTCACCCCTTAGGTGCTACTGGAGCAAGGATTCTTACCTCCTTGCTCTACGAAATGAGAAGACGCAATGCGAGAAGTGGTATTTTAACTATTTGTGGAGGTGGAGGGATGGGTGTCTCTGGCGTTGTGGAGCAATGTGGAGGCTGAGATACATGGGCAACACTCGCGGTATGATTAGTAATGATATTAGCCTGCTGTGAGGAGTTGCCAAGATGAGAAAGTCAGCCAGCTTCTATTTCTTTAAGACCAAACCAATC
>CAZQBR010000029.1:7460-13722 GCA_964591975.1 uncultured Dehalococcoidales bacterium | reverse complement strand
TCTGACGAGCTCTGGCTCTCTTTCTGGCAGTCTTCTCCGCATATGTCCGATTTCAATGTTAAGGATTTTTCAAAAGTGAACACTCAATGCTTGAAAGGTGAATCGTTAGTGGCTGAAAAGTAAACTCTAGTTGATGCACTCCTTCGTAGAAAGAAGAAATGTATGGCACAGGTACGCAAGCGGTTCGCTGCCGACCAAGTAGTAGCTCTACTGCAAAGATACTGCCATGGCATATCCAACATCAATATACAGGCCACGCTTGGCTTGCTATGACGCAAAAAACTACCGAGCTTGCCCCAAAACGCTTTGAGGTGCCTACTCTCCATCTGAACTAGATCAGGGCATCTTTTTTAGCTCCTCTAGCCAAGTTATTGATTTTGGTCTTCGCTGCAAAAGGTATCCTATATACTCTCGCAGCAACTGCTCCAACTCCAAAGATAATTTCGATTCTATTTTCACTCGCCTTGCAGTAACATAATCGCAGTTTTGCCATAAACGAAGGATTTTTAAAGCATCAACTGATAAGGGGCAAGGCAGATACTCCTTTTGACTACAATGAGGACACAACATTCCACCTTGGCTAGAGCTGAAAAAGTTGACCACCGGTTTGAGAGGCGAATTACACTTGACACAACGATATAATTCGGGACGATAGCCAAGATGCTGAAGAAGATGAAGCTCAAAATAGCGTAACACAATCTCATTGTTGTTATTAGCCTGACTTAACCAATGCAAGGCATCTAGTAACAAATCAAACAAAGGACGGTTCACATTATTCTCCATGGTGAAGGAATCAATGAGCTCCAAGATGTAAAGCCCGTAAGCCATAAGCCCCAGGTCACTTTTCAAAACTAGGAAACCATCCAGAGTTTGACTTTGAGTGACGATATCGAGGTTGCGTCCTCTAGCTAGCATCATCAAGCTACAAGTTAGGGGTTCTACATTGCCACCCAACTTGCTCCCAGGGCGACAGATTCCCTTAGCTACCGCCCTCAGCTTGCCAAGTTCGGGAGTATAAAAGGTAAGGATTTTATCAATTTCGCCAAGCTTGCTTTGCTTGATAACGATAGCTTGTGTTTGATAATTTCGAGGTATCCCCATCCACACCTATTTAGAACTGTTGCCTCTGGTCCAGCGCTTGACCTAGTGTTACATCATCGGCATATTCTAGCTCGGCACCAAATGGCAAGCCGCGAGCCAGACGGCTGACGCGAATACCTAAAGGTTGGACCGCACGCCGAAGGTACATAGCTGTAGTTTCACCCTCCACATTAGGATTTGTTGCCATAATCACTTCGGTCACTGAACCGTCCTGGCACCGAGATAAAAGCTCCTTCACCTTCAACTCCTCAGCTCCTATTCCTTGCGCCGGGCTAATACTCCCATGGAGCACATGGTAAACGCCTCTATACCTTCCCGTCCGCTCCAAAGGAAGGATGTCTGAAGGCTTCTCCACAACACAAATCTTGGAGTGATCACGCTCCTTATCTTGACAAATGAGGCAAGGGTCACGGTCAGTGATATTAAAACAAACTGAACACAGCTTTATCTTTTCCTTCAGAGCCAAAATAGCCTCGGTTAAAGCTTTCGCTTCTTCATCTGAGCTACGCAACAAATGATAGGTTATCCTTTGGGCACTTTTGGGTCCAATTCCAGGTAACTTATTAAATTCCTCAATTGCTCTAGCTACAGGCTCAGCAACAAATGACATTTCCCCCTCTAATCCTTCACCTTATTATCATATTGAACCCTTCGCTTCCTGCCGTTCTGAGGAAGAGAAACGACCGAAGAATCTGGCTCAGGGTGACATAGACTAAACGCTGACATTTTTCTTAAAGTAATCCTGGTATCTTAAGCCCACCAGTTAAACTACTAAGATGCTTGTTAGCAAGCTCCTGCGATTTAGTAACCGCTTCATTAACTGCAGTCATAACTAAATCTTGCAGCAACTCCACATCCTCAGTATTGACCACCTCTGGTGATATCTCCACCGAGTGGATCTTTTGGTGCCCATCAATCACTACTTTAACCGCACCACCTCCACTAGAAGCTTCCACAGTGATGTTGCCTAATTCTTCCTGAGCTTTAGCCAACTTTGCCTGAAGTTGCTGAGCTTGGCGTAATATCGACTTATCCATCTCTCTTCCTTCTCAGAATTATTACTCAGCTATCTTAGCCCCCATCTCCAGAGCAGCTTTGACCAAGGGATTTTGTGTCTTCGCTTGGGAGGGATCTTCCTTCTTGTGGTCAACTAAAATACAGCGTATATTGTAGGGTTGACCGAAAACTTCTTTAAGCTTTTTCTCCACCAAATGTCGATATTTAGCATCCTCAATCTTTTCCTTGTGGAAGGAGTAATAAAAACCTAATACCAGTGTATCGTCCTGAAGAGCCACTGGTTCACAAGCACTACGCAGGAAAGCATCTAAATTACCACTGGAACCTTCACCTCGTAAAGACACAATGAAATCCTTCCATCGACCACGCAAGTTGTCGATATCTTTGGGAACCTCCATGCTCGAAGCCTCAGTGCTATCTTCAGGTGTAGGAATCTTGACCTCTAGAAAAGGTTCGGGCAGCTTTGCAGATAGCTCAGTAGTTTCCTCTGTTTCTATAGGCTCAGTTATAGTTGGCTCCTCTTGCCCAGCTGTCGAGGATAGGGCGCAGTCCACCAAGGCTAATTCTAAGGGTAAAGTGGAGTAATTATCACTACGAAAATCTATGCTAGCGAAAAGCTTAACTGCCTTGAGCAAATAATCAACCTTGATGGTAGCTACAAGGTTTTTCATCTCAGCTAGATCCTCAGTAGTAACGTCTAGCGCTTCTTCACATTGGGATTTGACTAATAGCAACCCTCGAAGATGTTCTATTAGCTCCAGATTAAGCTGGTGAAGGTCAATGCCAGTTCTACTAATGGTATTTATAACTTGCAGACCAGCAGTCACATCCTTACTAACAATATATTTTGCCAGTTGTCTAACTCGTGAGTCGCCACTAGCTCCAAGCTCTGCCTGAACTTGATCAAATCCAACTTGGTTGCCATGGAAAGCAATTAGCTGCTGTAATATATTTTCAGCATCCCGAAGGCTTCCAGTAGCAGACTTGGCAATGAGTCTTAAGGAATTAAGTCCTATATCAATATCCTCCTTTTTACATATCAGCTCCAGCTTATCCACCATCGCTGCTTGCGACAAGCGATAAAAGTTAAACCGCTGACATCTCGACACTATGGTGGGGATAATCTTGTGTGCCTCCGTAGTAGCCAAAACAAAAATTACATGAGCAGGTGGTTCCTCTAACGTCTTCAATAAGGCATTGCAAGCTGCCTCAGTAAGCATATGAACTTCATCTATGATGTATACCTTGTAACGAGTAAGGCTGGGAGCATAATTTACCTTTTCCCTGAGGCTACGGATTTCGTCAATGCCGCGATTGCTGGCAGCGTCTATCTCTATTACATCCAATGCCCTGCCCTCTGTGATTGAGCGGCATATATCACAAGCATTGCATGGTTCGCCACCCACTTGATTAGGGCAATTAACTGACTTGGCTAAGATGCGCCCTGTGCTGGTCTTTCCTGTACCTCGTGGACCACAAAAAAGATAAGCATGGGCTATCTTTCCACTCTCTATAGCATGACGCAATGTCTGAGTTATCGGTTCTTGCCCTACTACTTCAGCAAAGCTTTGTGGACGCCATTTGCGATAAAAAACCTCAGAGCCCATATAGTAACTATTATACTCCCTGAAACTCAATCACCCCAAGAGGTTTTGGCAAAAATTACGGGCTGGGCCCGCTTTCTAAGTCAAAAAACTCAATCCGTAGTTGCCTGATTTATCAAGCAGGGAAAGCCTAATAAATTGGGCAACTACTTCTTAACTCTCCAGGTTAAAAAGTGTCTCATCATAATCTTGTGCTACATTCTTGATGGCTTGCTCCAGAGAGGGTTTGAGTTCTTCCGGGGCTTTCTCTAAGGTTATTTGTAATTTAGCTAAATTTCTAGCACGGCTGCGACTTAGCATTGTCGCCAATTCGCCTTTATCCCCTGCCCGACTATAACTCTTCGTTCCTTCGGATGTGGATGGAGCAGGTGGTGGGGACGGGGCCGGTTCCGGGGATGGGGCCAATGCCTTCGCATCCTTAGCCTGCCCCATCTCTTCCACCTCAACAATTTTCTCTAGTTGGTCTATATGGCTGGCAGCTCTCTCTGCCAAGAAGAAGGTCTTATCATTCCCTCCCTGACGAGTCATCTCAGCCATCTCCGCTGTCCTTCGTTGGGCAAACTGAATATGGAATTTTGCCCTACTCACATCAGAGAAAGCCAGCCCCATCATTACTCGCTCTGTAGCCAACTTTACAGAATAAAGAGGCTGCTCTGGCAAAGCATTTGCCGAAGCAGCTGCAGTTCCTATGCCAGCAAGTAAAATAATTATAACACTAGCTACAGCCGCAACCCATTTCCTCCGCCAAATAGGAATGGCTTTTCCCATTTCCATTTTCTCTCGCCTAGCGTAAAGCATTTCCTGAAGCTGAAAATGAGCTCTTGCCTTAAATTCATAGTCAGGTTGAATAGCGGCAGACTTTTGCATAAAAGCGAAGCTAGTCTCAAGTAAAGGCTCCAATTCAGGTGCTTGTTTGGAATAGGCATTGAGGCAATCCTCAATGCTTTCCCCCTTGAATATGCGCTCCACGCAATTATCCAGAATATCTTCTATCCTCTGAGCCATCTCCTACCTCTTATCCAAGAGCATCCTTCTTAAGGCCACTATGCCATTGTATTGCAAGGCTTTCACTGTGCCTGTGTTTTTACCTAGAGCCTTCGCTACCTCAGCCACAGAGAGTTCACTTCCAAAACGAAGGGAAATCACCTCATGCTGAGCTGGAGACAATTTTTTTATATTACCAATTAACTCTTCAATTTCAAGATTCTGCTCCACGATAAGCTCCGGGTTTCGTTCATCAAAAGAAGCGACATCGTCCTCTAATGCTACCTTCTCCACCTTACTTTCTTTCCTTAAATAATCAATCACCTGGTTATGGGCGATGCGAAACAACCAGGAAGTAAAAGGTAAATTACGCCATTTATAAGAGCCAATTGCTTTCAAAATCTTGACAAACACTTCTTGGGTCAAGTCCTCAGCTTCAGCCTGGTTTCCCAGCCTGAGGTAAATATAGCGATAAATCTTATTGAAATGCTCTTCATAAAGCTGGGCAAAAGCTTCCTCATCGCCCTTTATTGCTCGACAAATTACATCTTTTTCATCAATAGACATCAACCTGATGCCTATTATACTGGAAAACGAAAAGGAAGAGGAAAAGTTTATCTCGGTTGCTTATTCTGTCACCCTGAGCGATAGCGAAGGGTCTAGATTCTTCGCGGAGCCTGTCCTGAGCACCATGAGATTCTTCGCTACGCTCAGAAGGACAGGAGGCGAAGGGCTCAGAATGACAAATAGGGTTGCTAAGCAATCTAACGAATTTACCCCGAAGAAAAGCTAGAATTTGGATGAACCTGAAGAGGGTCAAAATGATGGAGAGAGAGTAAAACAGTTCTTCGATGATGCCAACTCGCTTTATGAGGAAGATGGCAGAGCTTGAGAGGGGAAATCTCAGAGATGCTACAAAAAAGTCCTGGGGGTCAACCCCCAGGGCTACCAACGCCTTAATATTGGCAGGCAAGCTCTGCAAAGAACTTGATGGAGCTAAGGAGGAGCTACTCTGGAACTTCACAGGCTTGTAGGAAAAGATAGAGAAGTTGATGAGAAGCATGTAGGCAGATTCCACGCCATAAGAGGTCCCCCCATGGCGACTGTTTCTATTCCGGAACCCTGGAGGCCAAGCGGGCCGAAGGATTGGAGGAACAAAGCCCTACATTAACGGCGCTAAAAAGCTAGCCGGAGTTTAATAGGGGCAACGAAGCCTAAAAAGCTTTACTTGCTCGCTTGTTTCTCAGCCCAATTGCCTGCCCAAGGCAACTTCCACATCTTGCCAGTTCCCGCCTGAATTATAAGGATAATCCACAAAACAAGCATAAGTATCCAAACAATTGTCCCTAGAATCCAGCCAACAAAGGGGATCGAGAATAGAACAAGGTAAGCTACACTTAATACGCCGAAGGTCATAATGGACTGCCAGGCGTGGAATTTAACGAAGGTGCTTTTCTTTTCAAGCACCACGAACACTATCCCCGATATCCAAATACCCACATAGCACAGAAGCCCGGCTACATTGGCTGACATCCCTGTGCTACTCTGCGCCCCTG